>JBBSRY010000056.1:0-8326 GCA_038242595.1 Mycobacteriales bacterium | reverse complement strand
GCCGAGCGAGACGGTCGACGTCTCCTGGTAACCATGCTCGGCGGGTCCCAGCAACCCCGCCGACAGTGGATGCAGGCGGGATCGCTGTTGGATTGGGGCTTCTCGATACCGCCGGGTACCCCATCGGTAGGACGTCTGGTCAATTCTGCGACCGACATCGCAGCGACTGATAGTTCGACCCCGGCCGACACCACCGCCGAATCGACCGGAGCGGCAGCCACTGCTGATCCCACCTCACTGCCCGTCTCCTCGGACAACACATCACCACTCACACCGCCGGCAGGCAGCACCGATGCCGGCAACGCCGAGGCGATACCGTCACCGTTGTCGTCGTTGTTCTGGGTGATTGTGGCCGGAGTGGTGATCCTCGGGCTGGGAGTGGGACTGATGTTGTTCTCCCGACGGCGCCCGGCGCACTGATCTGATCAGGTGGAGCAGTCTAGTAGTACAGACCAACAGCCAGGTCATCCAATTTCGTCGAGAACTCCGCCAGGTAGGTGGGGAATTCACCACCCTTGCACACCATCGCAACAACCAGTGCGTAGTCGGCATTGCGATAACCGTAGATCTGCGCCTCGCCGCCATCGGAGGCATAGGTCACGTGCTCACCGGCAAGAAGAATGGTCGCCGGCACATCGGCGTCGGGTGTGCCGTTCAGATCGGTATCGAACTCGCGGCCGGTGGTGTCGATCGTGACAGTCGTCGGGTCGGTGAACTTCTTGCCGACGTAGTCGACGTACTCAGCGACAACCTGCGAATCCGGGGGTAGTTCCGAGCGCTCCAGGTATCCGCCGGGCTGATACAGCCCGAGGATGCACTTGGTTTCCTTGTACTGATATTCGTGGATGCCCTCCTCATCGGTGACCTCTGTCCAGTCGGCATTGAATGACCGGTAGCTCCACAGCAGATCCTTGGAAAGCGGCGCGACATTGGTATCCTCGCGCTCCGATGTCGACGTAGCGCTGGACTCGGAGGTGCTGGTGCGGGTGCCATTGGTTCGGGTGCCACCGCCGGTGTCCGTCGTCGAGGTTGACGTTGATGTACTGGTGGGGGTCTCGGTGGATGAAGCGGCGCTGGATGACGTCGTACTGGGTGAGGTCGTACTGGGTGAGGTCTGCGCCACCTGCGCTGCGACGGCTCTCCCGGGCACCGTCTGAGCGCACCCGGCCACGATGACCAATGTCGCCAGCCCGAAACCCACGGCCGTCCACGAGCGTTTTGTGCTGTTCATTGTTTGCCTCTCAGTACTGACCGCACGGTTGTCCGTCCGATCCGTTCGATTCCCAACCTAGTGGGGTCGGGCATGGCCGTTCGACCTTCCGTTTCGTTGGACGTCGGTCGAGCTTTGAAGGTTCCGGCCGTCACGCAGGTACTGCTGCCCCGAAGTACTGAGTCCCCCAAGTGCTGTGGCCACCATTGGTGCATACCCGGTGGCCCCTGGCGATAGCAGGCACCGGCGGGTGCGGCATAGGGTCTTGAACATGACGTTGACCAAGGCGGAGTCCGCAATCCTGAATGCCATCGATGAAGCCGCCTTGGTCAATAGCCTGGTGGACCTGGTGCAGGTTCCCAGCGTGACCGGCACGGACGCCGAATCGGAACTGCAGCATCAGGCCGCAGCGCTGCTGGTGGATACCGGATTGGATGTTGACCTGTGGAAATTGGACCTGGCGTCGCTGATGGCCGACCAGCGTTTTCCTGGTACCGAAGCCACTCGCACCGAAGGATATGGAGTGGTGGGTGTGACCGGTCCCGGCAAGCCGGCACTGGTACTTCAGGGGCACGTGGACGTGGTGCCGATCGGCGATCGCGCCAAGTGGACCGAGGATCCGTTCAGCGGGCAGATCCGGGATAGGGTCCTGCACGGCCGCGGGGCCTGCGATATGAAGGCCGGACAGGTCAGCAATATCGCTGTACTGAAGGCGCTGTCAGCTTCCGGGTTGCGCTTGGAACGGCCGTTGGCGCTTCATTCGGTGGTCTCGGAAGAGGACGGCGGGCTCGGCGCTTTTGCCACCATGGTCCGCGGTCACACCGGCGATGCCTGCGTAATCAGTGAGCCGACCAGCGGTCGGCTGATCACCGCCAATGCCGGCGCCCTGACCTTCCAACTTCGAGTACCCGGTCAGGCCGCCCATGGCAGTTCGCGGTTGGACGGCGTCAGCGCATTCGACGCCTTCCTGCCGGTCAACGCTGCGATCTTTGCACTCGAAACACAACGAAATGCCGCACCGGACGAACTGTTTGCCGGCAATCCGTTGCCGTACCCGATCGCTATCGGTCGCATCCAGGCCGGCGATTGGGCAAGTTCGGTACCTGACCTGCTCATTGCCGACGGCCGCTACGGGGTTCGGTTGGACGAGGACCCGGTGGCTGCTCGGGAGGAGTTCGAGCGGGCCATCGCAGCCGCCTGCGCCGGGGACCCCTGGCTGCGGGACCATCCGGTAGTGGTGACCTGGCCGGGTGGGCAATTCGCCTCGGGCCGCATCCCGGAGGGTCACGCCTTCATCGACGAGGTCTCGACGGCCATCGCGGCGGTGGGCGGCGGCGCCCCGGAGCAGGCCGCGGCCCCCTATGGCAGCGATTTGCGGTTGTACAACGGCATCGGCGGCATCCCGACCCTGCACTACGGCCCCGGGGACGTGAAATTTGCGCATGCCCCCAGGGAGCAGGTCAATCTGGACGAGATGATCCTGGTGACCCGCGCTCTGGCGCTGCTTGCCGTTCGTCGTTGTGGGGCGCATTTCTGATTGCCCGCCGGAGTGGGCGCGCCCTGGATTACTTGCGGCGACGCGCCGCCCTGGTTGAGTTCAGCCGGGAGGAGATCATCCGCGCCAGCCATCCCGCGCCGGCGCCAACCCCGACCGCACCCACCACGGCCTGCAGATTGCGGGTCCGGTACTGCGGACGGATGACCACGGCGACCCGATCAGCCTCGCTCTCCTCTTCCACCGGCACACTGGTGGCGATCCAGGCCGCCACCATCAGCACCATCCGGCCAACCAGGTTGATGATCAGCAGCAGGATGATCACCGAACCGAAGACGGCCGCCGTTGCGTTACCCGACAGCAGCGAAACGATCAGGGCCAGTGCCTGCTTCAAGATTTCGAAGAACACGGCGGCGAAGATGGCGCCTCGCCAGACTTTGTTGACGGGCACCATATTGCGTGGTCGGGGTAGAAAGCGGAACAGAAAGAAAAAGATCAACGTGCTGACCACAATCGCCATCAGGATCGGCACCACGGTCAGCAGGGTCGTCACCCACCGCACGTCATCGAGCCCTAACCAGCCGGCCACCAATCCGGTGGCCGAGGACGATACGAGTGTCATCACCACCGAAAGCAGGATCCCGACACCAAGGACGACCAACGCGAACAGATCTTTGGCCAGCGCCAGGAAGAAGTTCTCGATTTCGCTTTCGTCCTGCTCCCACTGGGGGCGCCACTGGGCCCGGATGGCCTGCCGGAGGTTACCCATCCAGTTGGTGCCGGTGACCAGCGCAATGCCGATACCGGTAATGGCAGTCACGCCACCGGTGTTGACGGTGGTGTCGATGAGCTTGTTGATCGAAGAGGCCATATCCTCTGAACCCGCGGTAGCCAGAACATCAGCGATCTGTGCTTTGAGTTCCTCGAGCAGCGCCGGTTGACCGGCCAATACCAACCCGGCGATACCGAAGCCGGCAATCAGAATCGGAATCAGCGAGAGGAACGAGAAGTAGGTGATGGCGGCGGCAAACTGACTGCCCAGCCGTTCGTTGAATCGTTCGATCATCCGGATCAGGTGCGCGATCCAGGGCTTGACCGAAAGCTTCTCCCACAACGCCAGGAAGGGCGCAATCAGTTTCGCGATTCCCGACTTCTTTTCCTTGGCGGACTCGATCCGGTCTGTGGTGATAGCCGCGTCGTCGAGCGTCAGCTCTTCGGAAGCCTGTTCGTTCGGTGCTGCCATCGTGTACCTCTCGTAGATTTCAAGTTACTTGCCCGCTGCCAGGAACCCGACCTTCTCATAAACCAGGGCCACCGTGGCATCTGCCACCTCACGGGCTCGCCGAGCACCATCGGCCAACACCCGGTCCAGTTCGGCCGGATCACTCATGTATCGATTGACTTGCGCCTGCAGTGGAAGCACAAAAGCGGCAAATGCTTCCGCCAGGTCGCCCTTGAGGTCGCCATACCCCTTACCCTCGTACGCCGTTTCCAATGCTGGGATAGGCGTACCGGTGAAAACTTCCAGCAGTGTCAGCAGATTCGAAACACCGGGCTTGTTGATCTCGTCATAGCGAATTTCACGTTCGGTATCGGTCACCGCCGATTTGATCGACTTCATCGACTTCTTGACGTCGGTCAGCAGATCCAAGGCCCCACCTGGGGATGACTTGCTCATCTTGGCGGTCGGATCGGTCAGGTCATAGATCTTGGCGGTCGACTTGAGAATGTGCGGCTCTGGTACCACAAAGGTCTTGCCGAAATGAGAGTTGAAGCGCTGGGCCAGGTTTCGGGTCAGCTCCAGGTGCTGCCGCTGATCTTCCCCGACCGGGACGGTATCGGCCTGGTAGACCAAGATGTCCGCTGCTTGCAGCACCGGATAGGTGAACAGGCCAACACTGACCCGATCCACTGAGGTTGATTTTGCTGATTTGTCCTTGAACTGAGTCATTCGGCCGGCTTCGCCAAAACCCGCCTGACATTCCAGCACCCAGGACAACTGGGTATGGGCTGCGACATGGGATTGGGCAAAGAGCACCGACCGTTGCGGGTCGATGCCCAGCGCAAGTAGTTGCGCCACCGAAACTCGGGTACGCCGGCGTAGCAGCTTCGGGTCCTGATCGATGGTGATGGCGTGCAGATCAACCACTGAATAGAACGTCTCGTGGGTGTCCTGCAGCGCGACCCACTGCTTCAGTGCGCCCAGGTAGTTGCCGACATGGAAGGAGTCAGCGGTCGGTTGGATTCCGGAAAGGACTCGGGGTCGACGGGTCGGAGCCGCGTCGTTGGGAGATGCGGCGTTGGGAGCTGCGGTGGCAGTAACTGGTGCAACAGACATGGATCAATCCTTCCATCCCGCAGACCGTGCTCAGGACGTTGTGGATCGTGCGGCCATATTGATCGACACCCCTCGGGGACGGGTCTCAGGTGGGAATGGGCTCGACCGTCACAGCAGCGACCCGACGACCCTGAATCGCCGTCACGGTGAAGCGGTAACCATCGTGGTCACAGGAGTCGCCCAGGACCGGGATGCGGCCGAGCTTGTCGATCACAAAGCCGGCCACCGTCTGATACGGACCACTGGGCAGCGCCACACCGCTGACCTCGAGAAAGTCATCGAGATTCAGACCACCGTCGGTAACCACCGGACCATTGATGCCCCCTTGGGTGGCCTCGGCGGCCGGTCCGGCCATGACACCGGGACCGGTCATCTCCCCCACAATCTCCTCGATCAGATCCTCCAGGGTGATGATGCCGTCGGTGCCGCCGTATTCGTCCACCACAACAGCCAGATGATGTCCCTCGAGGCGCATATCCTGCATCGCGTCGAGCACCCGCTTCGTGCCAGGCACATGCAGAATCGGCTTGGCCAGATCTCCGACGCTGGCTGCCCGACCCAGCGGATGGGTGGGTGAGAGCAACTCCCGGATGTGCACCAACCCGACGATGTCATCGGAATCGCGCCCCATCACCGGAAACCGGGAGTGCGTTTGTTGCAGAGCCAACTTGGCCGCGCGCCCCACCGAGAGTGAGGACTGCAAAAACACCACCTGCAATCGCGGCACCATCACCTCCCGCACTGACGTATCGTCGGCGGCAAAAACGTCCCGGATCATTCGTCTTTCGAAGGTGCTCAGGGCTTCATGGCCCTGGACGATCGACTGCAGTTCATCAGCACTGAGTTCATCGCGCTGCGCTTGCGGATCGCCACCGAAGATCCGCACAATTGTGGCTGACGCCTTGCCCAGTAACCAGACGAACGGGCGGAACATATTGGCCAGCAGGATCAACGGGCCGGCTGCCGATAACGCAATACGTTCGGCAGACTGCACGGCCAATCGCTTCGGCACCAGCTCGGCCAACACCAGCGAGACAAAGGACAGCAACACCGTCAACACCACCAGGGCCAGCGGAATCGCCACCCGGTCAGGCATCCCCGCATCGACCAGCCAGTTCGACAGCCGGCCGGAAATCGTCGCAGCACCGAAAGCGGCGGACAGCATGGTGGTCAACATGATGCCGATCTGCACGGATGTGAGATAAGCATCCGGATCGGATACCAACTTTGTCAGCCATCGCGCCCGCCGGCCGCCGGACTTCACCAACGCCCGGACCTGGGATTCCCGCAGCGTATTCAGCGCCGCTTCCGCAGCGGCGAACAGAGCGCCAACGATGACCAAAACGAGGACGATTGAAAGGTCGAACAGAAGCGAATTCACCGATGCCCATCTGAAGACGAGGAAGATGCTGCACGGATGAAACTACTAGGCGCGCCTCGCGCGGTGTGCCGAGGTACCACCTTTGAACCAGGTCTCGACACATCCGACAACGAAAAAATACCCGCCCAGCACTTGACAGCACACCCGGTTAAGCGCTTCACTTAAGCGCATCACTAAAGCGCATCACCGCAGGAAGGGTCCCATTCGGCATGCAGTCCGCTCTTGCTCCCACGGCTCGACCGATCGATGTTCACCAACATCTCTGGCCGCTGGAACTGGTGGACGCGTTGCGTTGTCGCACCGCGTCCCCATACCTGAGGGACTGGCCCCTGTATCTGGCCGGCGAAGCACCGTTCCAAGTAGATCCGACCGACCACGATGTGGCGGCTCGGGCTGCATTGGACGGCGACTACGACCAGATCCTGCTCAGCCTGTCCAGCCCGCTCGGCATCGAGCAACTGCACCCGGATGAGGCCCGAGGGCTACTTCAGGCCTGGCACACCGGCGCTGCAGCCCTGGGTGAACCATTCAAATCCTGGGCGGCCATCGGCGAAGTAGAACCCGATATCGACTCGCTGGCAATACATCTGGCGGCCGGATTCGTCGGGCTCCAGATTTCGGCGACCCAGTTGGCGACCCCGGCTGCGGTTGATCGGATCGCCCCGGTGCTGCGTGCCTGTGAATTGGCCAACAGACCGGTGATCGTGCACCCCGGCCCCATCCCGGCCGGGCAGTATTCCGACGGGCAGTTCCCATCCTGGTGGCCGGCCGTGGTGGATTACACCGCGCAGATGCAGGCAGCCTGGTGGGCCTGGCAGATCGAGGGCCGAAACCTGCTGCCCCAGTTGCGGATTTGCTTCCTGGCCGGTGCCGGGCTGGCACCGTTACAGCACGAGCGATTCACCATGCGAGGGGGTAAGCCCATCGTCATAGATCCCAACACCTTCGTCGAGACCTCGTCCTACGGGCGTGTTGGCCTCGATTCGTTGATTCGTGTTCTCGGTATTGACCCGATTGTCTTCGGCAGCGACCGACCCAATGCCGAACCCACCGATCCGAAACTCGGACCGGCCGCCACCCATGCCGTTCGCATTTCCAATCCACGACGATTCCTCCAAGGAGGTCAGCCATGACCATCACCCATTTCGACGTAACCGTTTCTGACGCAACGCTGTCCGCGATGGCGACCGCTCCCCCACAGCGCAATGTTGTGGCTGATGAGGTCGTTGCCATTCTCACCCGACCGGCCACCGATGGCGTTCCGGCGCAGAATCCAGTGCCGCTGGACACCATCAACTCCGAGATCACCCTGCGCAATCTGCCGGGTCGTGATCTGGACGCACTGGAACTGCTCGAGCTTGCCGCCGGTATCGCCAACGATCCGTCTGCGTGGGCCGAGCATGTCGCGTTCAGCGACGACCAGCGCCACTATGTCTGCCTGCACCGCGACGCTCACGTGGATGTCTGGGTGTTGTGCTGGACACCGCAGAACGATACCGGCTGGCACGATCACGACATCTCCTCCGGCGCAGTGGCTGTCACCCAGGGGACACTGACCGAACACAATCTGGCAGTGACTGCTCCCAGCCTTCAGACCGAGGTCACCGCCGGAAATGCCTTCAGCTTCGGCCCGGAGCACATTCATCGCCTGACCGGTCGCGACGCCGGCAGCGTGTCGATCCATGCCTACTCACCGCCACTGTGGCGGATGGGCCAGTACCTGGTCAGTCCGGCCGGCATGTTGCGTCGCACGTCCGTGTCTTACGCCGATGAACTGCGTCCGCTGGACGACATCATCTGAAAATCCTGGATCCGCACTGTCATCAGAGTGCGGTATCTGGTTGTTCAGATCTGCAACAGGGTGGCCAATGTGGGCAAAAGTGCTTCGGCGACGGCAATATC
>JBBSRY010000055.1:0-8342 GCA_038242595.1 Mycobacteriales bacterium | reverse complement strand
GCCGTATTCGGTACCGCAGGGAGTGCCGATGAATGCCAAGGCTGGATGCGGCTGATTCCCAGTGGCCGTTGTGCTCCAGGAATACCCGAATGGTCTCCACCAAGCTCCCCGCCCCCCTGGGGTGACCATTTTGTTGCCCCTCATAGTCATCAAGAGCTCTGAGCACGCTGTCCGAGAGCTCGGTCAGCGTCTCGGAGGTGTGGGTGGCCAGCAGCACACCGAAGGGGCCCAAACTCTCGAACTCCACCCGATCTCGATTGCTGGCGCGGCCGGCCCGTCGGGCGTGCCGAGCCTGGTGGACGGTGCGGTGAAGCTCCGGCCAGGGTTGGGCCCCACCGATACCGATGGTCACGCCGCCCGCCTGAGCAACCTTGAGGCGGCTCAGCAATTCCTCGCACGCCTGGTGCCACCGGGCCCCGGTGGTCAGAATCATGACCTCGTCCGCAGAGGCCAAACTGAGGTGCGGCACACCACGAATGGCCAGAGTGCCCTGTACCAGGGCGAGCGCCTCGGATGGCAGCAACGAACTGACGATGCTGAACGCCACGATCTGGTCCTCTGGAAAGAAGCCAAAATACTGCGAGTGCCGCTGGAGGTCGCCGCTGGCCAGCGAACCCATCAACCCGAGCTCCAACAGGGACGCTCGAATGCCGTTGTCACGATCCCGAACCGCCCGGGGTTGTTGCCACTCCAGCGCGATCAGCGCGCACGCCTGACTCAACAGGAGATGCTGCAGCGGTTTGAGCGCGGCGGTGGTGGCGACACCGATGTATCCGGGTGGCCCGTCACCGGTCGCGATGGATTGGATCGTCAGCTGGTTGTCGGGTTCTGAGATGGAGGCGCTACCTCGCCATCGGTCACGTCGCCGGATCTCTCGGGTAATCCTGGTGGTCAGCGAGACGGCGTCTGCGCCGGCGGGGTCGGAGTGGGCGGGGACAGTGTGGGCGGAGTCGGTGTTGGCGGGGTCGACGGGGTCGGCGGCCACCCGAACCAGATCGCGATCAACGACAACCACTTCCCCTTTGACCAACCGCGCAAGGTGGGTGACGATCCCCGGGACACCCCTCTCAGAGGCGGCGCGGATGATCCTGGATTGGTGGTCGACGGTCTCGCGTTCCTCCGCGATGCGCTCTTCGGCGAGTTTGTCGGTCACCGCCTTGATGACGGCGATGAACGGCACCGGGAGTGGAATGCGGAGCACCGGAAAGTGACGTTCGTCGGCGGCGGTAATAAGACTGCGGGGGATTTCCGAGTGGCTGAGGCCGACACCGAAGCCGAGGCCGGCGGCCCCGGCATCATCCAGACGCTCGATGTACTTCGCCCATGACGGGTCGCCGGTTTCTCGGCGCCACCCCGTGGTGAGAATGAGTTCACCCCCCGCCAGCCATGGTGTCGGGTCCTCGAGTTCGATGGAGTGGGCCCACTTGATTTCCCGGTCCAATCCGGAAACGCCGGCTTCGACGATCAGGCCTAACCGTGAGATCGATACTAGGCCACGGACTGTCAATGCCATTGGCCCACCTCCCGCGGTCACATGTCAAGAAATCTATTTCAGGTCCAACGCTATCCTCGTCGGGATTGCGGGCGGCCATGACCCCTCGTCAGCTTCCCGGCGAGTCGGGGGCCTCCAGTTGATCGCTGAAGGCGAGAAAGAGGTTCGCGATGACCGCCGGCGACCCGAGCGGACCGTTGAGCAATTCCTCGATGCGGCGAAGGCGGTACCGCACGGAATTGGGATGCATGAACAGTCGGGCGGCAGTGGCCTGGATGTCCAGGTCCGACGCGAGGTAGGCCACCACGGTTTCGACCAACTCGGGACGGTTCATCAGGCCGCCCATGTGCTGATGGACCTTGTTGGTGGTGGACTCGGTACCTCGACTTGAGAGCAGCCAGGTAACCAGGTCAACGTCTTCGAAGCGGACCACCCGATGAGTGGGTTTCTGCGGAGGTGGACGGGAAATGGTGCTGTCAGGGGAGTTGTCGTTCTTCCGGGTGGTCCTTCGTTGCGCCACCCACGATGCACGTTCCGCGTCGCGGAAACTCCGTCGCGCCTGCGTCAGATCATTGAACGGTTCACTGAGCCCCACCAGGTGGTATTCGCTCAATCCGGCTATCCACTCGTGCAGCACTCCGCTGTCAACCGCCAGACCGACGAGGCCGGGAGGGCGGTGTGATTCTCGTTGCTCAAAGATGATGGGCAGCCCCTTGCTCTGCGCCTCGGCGGCGAGGGAATCCACCGATTTGCGGCCGACGCCGCCGGATGCGTGCAGTGGCAACGGCGGGCCCGTCGAGACGAACGCGCGGAGAAAGCTCTGCGCGCGAAAGCGGAAGCCGCCAAGGCGGTTCCAGATGCCAGGTTCGTCCGCGGGTGAGATGACCAGGTGCAGGGCGGCCAATAGTTCTTGGGCCTCGGCGCGGGCCTGGGTGGCGTGCAGGGCTCGGGTGCCGTGGATGGCACCCAGCAACCGCTGGGTGGAGTCAAGAATGGGTTCGGACAGCTCGTCGAGCACACTTTTGCGCTGGGAGCCGATGGCGATCCAATAACCCATGCCGCCCATCACAATCGGGCGCGTCGCAAGGTTCCACCGGCCAACAGTGAAATGTTGACGACGCGGCTCGCGAGCCCGGATCTCGGCCCAGATCAACCGCACCGGGCCGGCCCCGGTCACCGCGACCGTGGCACCGGTTTCGTCGTACACCACCGCCACTCCGCGAGTCAGCTGACCGAGCCGGGTGATGAGCGAAGTCAGTGGTTGCTCGGCCGACAACGCATCCAGCAGGTCGGTTTGAATCCAGAGGGCGCGCTTGGTCTGGTAGATCTCGACCGAGTTTACCGAGGTGTTGACGAAACTTTCGATCTGCAGAAACGGTACGTCGTAGGCCACCGTGAGAAGGGTGAATTGCAGCTCTCGGGCGGTGCTGACCAGGCCCGGCGGGAGGTCGTGGAAGTGCACGCCGACGCCAAAGGCGAGCCCGGCCACCTTTGAGGCGTGAAGTTCTCTGATCAGGTCTTCCGGACCCGCGGAGTCGGCGACGCCGCGGAATCGGAAACCCGTGGTGAGCATCAGCCACCCAGACTCCAACCAGCGCGCAGGACTCTCGATCTCCATCGTGTGCGCGCCCCGCAGGCTAGCGCCCAGGTCACCGGGAACGATGACCGTGAGCCCGAGTGAGGTGTTGGCGATGAGGTCCTGCATGGTCAGCGGAGTAGGGGAGGTCATGCCTGCTCCCGTTTTGGTAGAACGAACAACTCTCCCGACATTCTTCTTATGCTAGGACAGTGCCTCTTCTGGGCAGGTCAGCCACTATCTGGTAAGCCCAACACCACAGTGCTGTGGACTATAGGAGGTCGCCGTGCCGAGTTTGCGAGTAGCCGTTGATGTCGGAGGAACGTTCACCGACGTCTGCATTTTTGATGAGGATCTGCGTCAGATACGAGTGACCAAGGTGCCGTCGACCCCTGACGATCCCATGCGGGCGATCATGTCCGGTGTCAAGCGAGGTGAGGTCGACCTGCGCGATGTCGTGCTGTTCTCCCATGGGACCACGGTGGCGACAAACGCGCTCATCACTCGAAAGTTTCCGAAGGCGGCGCTGATTACCTCCCGGGGTTTCAGGGACATCATCGAGACCAGGGACGGTACCAAGGACGACCTGTGGGATGCCTACAACGATGTCAGCGGGCCGTACATCCGTCGCCGGGATCGTTTCGAGGTGACGGAGCGCGTGGGGTATCAGGGTGAGGTGATCGAACCGCTGAACGAGGATGAGGCGCGGGATCTCATCAGCTTGCTCAAACTGCGTGGCGTGGAGACGGTCGCCATCTGTTTTATCAATTCCTACGCCAACCCGGACCACGAAATCAAGATGCGGGAGATGCTGCAGGAACAGATGCCGGAGGTGTCGGTGTGTACGTCGGCCGAGATTTTGCCGGAGATTTTCGAGTACGAACGGTTCAACACGACCGTCGCGAACGCGGTGCTCGCCCCGCTGGTTACCGGCTATGTCGATCGGTTGGAACGCGAACTCGAGAAGGACGGATACAAGGGCGATCTGCTCCTGCTGCATTCGGGTGGGGGATCGATGACCCCCCGCATGGTGGGGCGCTATCCGGTGCGGTTGGCCGCGTCCGGAATCGCCGCCGGCGCAATTGCAGCCAAGCACGTGGCGCTGCAATGCGGCTACCTCAACGCCATCGGACTGGACATGGGCGGCACGTCCACAGACATTTGCCTGATCAACACCGGTGAGCTTCGAGTGACCAAGGAATGGCACGTCGAATACGGCCATCCAATCATCTTTCCCAGTATCGAGGTGTTGACCATCGGGGCCGGCGGCGGATCGTTGGCCTGGCTCGACATCGCCGGCTCACTGCGCAACGGCCCGCAATCGGCCGGCGCCGCGCCCGGTCCGGCGTGCTACGCCACCGGCGGTGAGGACCCCACCAACACGGATGCGAATCTGTTCCTCGGCAGGCTGGGCCGTAGCCTGGCCGGCGGGGCCAAGACACTGGACGTCACCCTCGCCAAGACCGCGCTCCAACGCATTGCCACGCCCCTTGGTCTGCCGTTGGAGGAAACCGCCGGCGCCATCGTCAAGGTAGCCAACGCCAACATGGCCGATGCGGTGCGGTTGGTATCAATCCGACGCGGACTTGACCCCAGAGACTTCGTCCTCATCGCTTTCGGTGGCGCCGGCGCGCTGCACGGGGCGGAGGTGGCCAAGGAGCTCAGTATTCCCACGGTTCTGGTGCCGGCCAACCCCGGTGTCACCTCCGCCCTCGGCTGTCTGCTCGTCGATGTACGGCACGACCTGTCGGCGATGTACTCCAAAATGTCCTCTGAGATCACCGACAGCGATTTCGAAAAGGCCTTCGCCGGACTCGAAGTCGAGGCCCTTGACCGGCTGGCCAAGGAACAGGTGGAGCCTGAAAATATTGAGCTTCAGCGATCTGTTTCCATGCGGTATGCCGGGCAGTGGCGGTCCCTGACAGTTGACATCACACCGGGCGCCAACCCGCTCACCCACGCCATCGCTCGTTTTCACGAGCAGCACGAACAGGAATTCGCTTTCAGGCGAGATGAGACCCCGGTCGAGATCTATCAGATCGGTCTCCAAGCCATCGGCCGCACCCCCAAACCAGATTTCGCTTTCGAGGAAGCGGTGCGTCAGGATCCACCACCCCCGACGGAGGTTCGTCCGGTCTGGTTCGAGACCAAGCAGTGGATGGACACCCCAGTTTATGATCGCGACAACCTCGCGTGCGGAACAGTTCTCAAAGGCCCGGCGATCATTGATCAACTGGACTCGACCATCGTGGTACCGCCCGGCACCTCGGCCGAGGTGGATGGCTATCGCAATATCCGTATCCACCTGGAGGAGAACTGAGATGACGTCGACCCTGCACCCCACCAACAAGCGTCACCTCGATCCGGTCACCTTCGAGGTGCTCAAGAACGCCTTTGCAACCTCCGTTGACCTGATGTCCGAGCAGATCCTGCGCACCTGCTATTCGTTCGTGATCTACGCCCGAGACTTCAGCTCCGCCCTGTGCGATGCCCAGGGCAATACGGTGGCCCAAGGCACTGGCGATATCTCCGTCCATGTAGGAACTCTGCATTTTCAGTGCAAAGCGGTGATCGAAGCCTTTAAAGGCAATATTCACGAGGGCGACGTCTTCGCCATCAATGACCCGTACCGCGGCGGGACCCATATGAACGACATCTCCTTCATCCGGCCTATTTTCGTCGGTGGCGAACTTATTGCCTTCGCTCAGAACAAGGGGCACTGGGCCGATCTGGGGGGTACGGTTCCCGGTTCCTTCGACGTGGCGGCCAAGGAATTCTTTGGTGAGGGATTGCGCATACCACCACTCAAGATCTGGGATCGCGGAATTTTTCGACAGGACGTCGCACAGTTGATCGTCGAGAACACCAGAACGCCGGAAACCGGGATGGGCGACCTGCACGCCCAGGCGACGTCGACAGCCGTCTGCGAGCGCGAGCTGCTCAGACTGGTGGAGCGCTATGGCAAGGACACGATTCTTACCGCCATGAGTGATGTTCAGGACTACGTCGAGGACATCGTCCGAGCCAAAGTCGCCGCATTGCCGGATGGGACCTGGAGCACCACCGACTATATCGACATCAACCCGGGCCACCCGGAGGGGCTGGTTCCGGTCAAGATCAAGATGACGATCAGCGGCGATACCATTCTTTACGACCTCAACGGGTCCGCGCCGGCCATCGACACGTTCCTCAACAGCGGGTACGGCGCGACATTCTCTGCGCTCTACGCCGGCACCAAAACATTTTTTCCGGAGATTCCACTGAACTCGGGATTCTACCGAGCGGTGCTGGGCGATCTGGGTCCGGAGGGAACCGTCGTCAACGCCGGATGGCCGGTGGCGGTCACCGGCTTCTGCTCTGGTGTGTACGAGAAGCTGGTGAATGGAATCATTGAAATTTGGTCGAAGATCATTCCCGAGCGCGCCATGGCCTGCTCCTTCAACCTCGAGTACCTGTTGGTCGGCGGACGGGACGGGCGGAGCGAGGAAAAGCCGTTCTTCATGTGGTACGACTGGATGTCCGGTGGCTGGGGCGGGCGCCGCACCAAAGACGGAGCCAATTGCACGGCGCCGACTTTCGGCCCGGGTCTTGCCACCCAGTCCATGGAGGGCCAGGAACGATTGACACCTGTTGTCACTACCTGGAACCGGCTCGTGTGTGATTCGGGTGGTCCCGGCAAGTTCCGCGGTGGTCTCGGGGTCGAGAAGGGCGGACTTCTGACCGACGCGGAAAGGGCGGTGATGTCCTACTGCTGCGACCGCGCACGGTCCGTGACGTGGGGCATCGAGGGTGGTCTGCCATCCATCCCGCAGGGTCTATGGCTGAACAGGGGCACCCCCAACGAGCGCTTCCTCGGTGCCATCTTCTCCAACGTCGAGGTCGGCCCCGGCGACTCCTTCACCAGGCCCTCCGCCGGCGGTGGTGGCCTGGGAGATCCGCTCCTGCGCGACGCGGACGCGGTGTTGCATGATGTCATCGACGGTTACGTTTCAGTGGGGCGCGCACGCAAGGACTACGGAGTGGTCATCACCGCGGTCCGACCCGAACTGGACGAGTACACGATCGATGAGCAAGCAACGTTCGCAGCCCGGGAAGAAATTCGCGCGCATCGACTGGAGTGGCTGGAAGCTGATCCGGAATCCATTGCGGCGCAGTATCGAGCCGGCGAACTCGATCAGTTCGACCTGGTGCGCCAGTACGCCGTTATCGTCGATTGGGGTACCGGAGCGTTGCTGCCGCAGACCACGGCTGAGTTCCGAAATAGTCAGGCGCGGCGCGCGGCGTCCTTCTGGTAGTAGCTGACCCGGAATGACTCCGGCGTGAGTTAGTTCGGGTGATATGCCAATTGCCCCCACCGCAGGTCGCACAGGACCCGAGGTGGGGGCAATTATCATTTGTCACCCGCGGCTGCTCGAGGTCATCACCGAGCAACCAGGGGCGGTAGTGCTAGTGAGCGGCGCAGGCCGCGCAAACTGCGGCGTTATTCCTGTCCGGGTCGCGGTCCATCTCCTTTGCGACATAGGACTTCTCGCAGGAGACACACGCGATTCGCGCCAACCACGCGTCTTCGACCTCGAGGGAGGGATCGTTGTCCCGGGCAATCCGGAACCAGGTAGGCTTGGCGAATCGCAATGCCGCCAGATAGATCAGGGCCGCGAGTACGACGGTGATGATCGGCGCCAGAATTACCAGGCGGGCGTCGAGCCCTTCGGCTTGGATCAGGAAAATACCCACCACGACCGAGATGCCCCATGCTGCGATGCCGCCCGGATTGATGGCCGGTACCCGCAGCGGGCGAAACTCGATTGCCTGCTTGGTGCGGCGCATGTAGAAGATATGCACCATCGCGATGGCCACCCAGGCGGTCACGAAAACACCCTGATAGGCAAGGGCTTTCAAGACATAGGTCAGAACATCACCCCAGACCATCAGTAAGTAGCCGATGGCAGCAGCGACGGCGACCCACACGCCTCTGTTCAGGCGCAAACCCGTGACGCGGGCGACGAAGGCTTCCAGGTTTGACGACGCCAGGTACAGGTTCGCCGAGTTGATGCGGGTCTGGGTGATCAGAATGAGCAGCACCCCGAAGATCCCCATCAGCTTGACGATCGCAACAGCTGCGCCGGCCTCGCCGAATCCGGTTGCTCCGTCCAATGGGACGGTGTTGGCGAGATAGATGCCCACCAGCCCGCTGAACAGGAAGGTGCCAAGGTAGAAGACCGGACCGAAGGTCACCCATCCGGCAAAGTTCTTGTCCTTGCGCTTGCCCCGTCG
>JBBSRY010000054.1:0-8346 GCA_038242595.1 Mycobacteriales bacterium | reverse complement strand
GTGGACTTCCCGGAGCCGGAAGGACCTACCAATGCAACGGTCTCACCCGGCGCGAGGGTCAACTCGAATCCGTCGAGCACCGTGGCGTCGGAGGTGTAGCCGAAGGTGGTGTTGAGAAATTGGAGGCCCAGCGGACCGGACGGCACACTCTTGGGTGCACTGGGATCGACGATTTTGGCCTTGGAGTCGATCACTTCGAAGACTCGCTCGACACCGGCCCTGGCTTGCTGAGCAATGATCAACAGACTGGCGATGGACCGGGTGGGGCCGACAATCTGCACCAGGTAAGCCGAGAATGCCAGGAAGGTGCCGACGGTAATCGAACCCGAGTAAGCCAGGTACCCACCAAGTGCAAGCACTCCGACCTGCCCAAGTCCGGTGACGGCTTGCAGGGCCGGTCCGAATCTGGCGGTTAACCGTATTGCGCGCAAACGCTCGCCGTAAAGGTCCGAGGCGGCAACATCGAGACGATCTATTTCCCGTGCTTCTTGACCGAAACCCTTGACGACGCGAACACCTGTGACGTCTTCTTCAACGATCTCGGCGACCTCGCCCGCCCGCTGCTGAGCCGCCCAGGTGGCCGGGAACACCGTTAACCTGGTGGCCCTGGTGATCAGCACCACCAGCGGAATCACTGCCAGTGCAACCAACGTCAGCAATGGCGATAGAAAGACCATGATCACCAGCGAGAGGATGAAAAGCACGAGCTGACCGGCGGTCAGCGGAATCATCGAGAGCAGCCCCTGCACCAGCTGCAGGTCGGTATTGGCCCTTGACACCACTTGCCCTGTTCGGAGTCTGTCCTGCATCGCGCCGTCGAGCCGTTGCAGTGCGGCGAACACATCCTGCCGAAGGTCATGCTGCACATTGAGCGACAGCTTGCCGCCGGCCCAGCGGCGCAGGAACGAACTCCCGAATCTGATCAAAGACAGCGCCATGAGTCCGCCGATCACCCAAGGAATACCCGCGGTGCTGCCGGCGGTGGCGTCATCAATCGCGAATTTGGTCAACAGTGGCGCCAAGGCGCCGATACCCAAACCGCCCAACGCTGCCAGACCGGCCAGCAACGTGATGCCGCGATGTTTCCAGCAGGCCGCCCAGAGTCGTTTCATCCAACCTCGGGAGGACGGATCTGCGGCGAGGGGGTTCGCCGACGGCGCGGCTGGGATCGAAGAGAGCGGTGGATCTGTTGGCACGATTGCCAGCGTAGGCCGGGGCACCGACACGACCCGACGAGTCAGGTTCCGCCCAGCACTCCCAATACGGATTTCGGTGACCCGAATCGCTCTACCGATCCGATGCACGTGCATACTTTGGGCACGGGGCCGCTACTCCAATAGCCGGTCAGTAGTACTGATTCAGAGCGGGCCAATCGGTGCGCGACCAGGAGGATCGAAAGATGACGCGTCGGGATGTCGTAGTGATCGGCGGCGGGCACAACGGCTTGGTGGCTGCGATCCTGGCCGCTCAGGCTGGCCGCTCGGTGGTGCTGCTGGAAAGGTCGGACCACGTCGGCGGCGCATCGGTGGGCGAGAAGGTTTTTTCCGGACATCAGGCTCGGCTGAGCCGCTATTCGTACTTGGTCTCGCTGTTCCCGGACAACGTCGCGCGAGCGGTCGGCATTGATCTGGCGTTGGCGTCTCGGACCGTCTCCTCCTACACGCCGGTATTGCGCGGTGGCCGAGGCAGTGGGCTGTTGGTCGAGCGCACGCCCGGCGCGGCGACCCAGGCCTCTTTTGCCGAACTCACCGGATCCGACCGGGAATATCAGGCATGGCAACAGCTCTACGGTGAGCTGGGGCAAATGGCCGCCGCGCTGGCGCCGCGACTCACCGGTCCATTGCCGCGTCGGGCACAGGTGCGTGAGCTGGTGATCGGAGCCGCCGGCCGCCAGCTCTGGGAGGACCTGTTCGAGAATCCGATCTCCGAGATGATCACCCGCCGTTTCAACGATGACGTGGTCAGGGGAGTGGTGGCAACAGATGCGTTGATCGGTACCTTCACCTCCCTGACCGACGAATCGTTGCTGGCCAATCGCTGTTTCCTGTACCACCTGATAGGCCGCGGTACCGGCGAGTGGCACGTGCCGATCGGCGGTATGGGGGCATTGGCCGATGCGCTGGAGAAGCGGGCCAGGGATTTAGGTGTGGAGTTACGGACCGGTTTCGAGGTGGACGGCATTGAAGAGCACGCCCAGGGCGTCGTCGTCTCCGGAAGTACCACTCGTGGTGGCACCCTGAGCTACGAGGGTTCTTACGCGATGGCGGCGGTGGCGCCGTCTCTGGTGGATCGCTGGCGTGATCGAGAATCGGTGAAACCGGTAGGAGCACAGCTCAAGATCAACATGCTGTTGGACCGGTTGCCGAAGCTGAAGTCCGGGGTGGATGCCTACACCGCCTTTGCCGGCACCACCCACCTCGAAGAGGGTTACGACCAACTGGAAGCTGCCTACGCCTTGGCCGTCGACGGCCAGGTACCGGAGTTTTTGCCGTCAGAGGTGTACTGCCACTCGCTCAGCGATCCCTCCATCCTCAATGGCGAGAATGCGCACACACTCACTCTTTTCGGGTTGCACACTCCGGTTTCGAACTACGAACCCAACCATCAGGGGATGAAGGCGAGGGTGGCGGCAGCGGCGCTGGCCGCATTGCAGCATCACCTGGTCGAGCCACTTGAGGACTGCTTGGCTCGCGATGAGACAGGTTTGCTGTGCGTGGATATTGCCTCGCCGCTGGACATCGAGGCTTCCCTCGGCCTGCCGGGCGGCAACATCTTCCATGCCGATTTGTCCTGGCCATGGCTCGATGACGCCGAGACTGCGCAAACACCGGCAGAGCAACAGGGCGTCGCTGTCGCGGGTAGCGCGCGAATCCTGTTGGCCGGCGCCGGTTCTCGCCGTGGCGGCGGCGTTTCCGGGCTCGGTGGCTATGCCGCTGCCGCTGCATTGGAGGATTTGCTGAACGGGTGATGGCGGACGGGACCACCGATCGGGTCGGCCGCCGTCAGTGACAGATCCCAGATGGGGGAATATGGACGCGTGAATGAAAATACCGCTCAGAGTTTGTCCACCCGGGTGGTGCACCCCCCGATCCCGCAAAACGTACAGGGCCGGCCGATTTCGGTGCCGATCTATCAATCGTCAGTATTCGCCTTCGACAGTGCCGAAGAGATCTGCGCCGCACTGGAGGATCCGCGCGGTGCTTACGCCTACTCGCGGATGGGCAACCCCACGGTGCGGGCGCTGGAGGATGCCGTTTCTGGCTTGGAGGGCGCCGTAAATACAGTGGCCACCTCATCCGGGATGGGCGCCATCACCACGGCGATGTGTTCGTTGCTGACAGCTGGCGATCACGTGATCATCCAGGAGTCGCTGTACGGCGGCAGCCTGGCATTGTTTGCTGACCTGACCAAACGCTGGGGTGTCAGCTTCACCGAGGTGCCGGGCGCCGACCTTCAGGCACTGGCGGCGGCGATTCAACCGAATACCAAAGTGCTCTACTTGGAAACGATTTCAAATCCGATGACCAATGTGGCCGACATCCCTGGGATGGCAGCGCTCGCCCGTGAGCACGGAATCCTGACCGTGGTGGACAGCACCTTCGGGTCTCCGGTGGTGTCCCGGCCGTTGGAGCAGGGCGCCGACATCGTGGTGCACTCGACGACCAAATACCTGGGAGGTCACTCGGACCTGACCGGCGGGGTGGCCTGCTACGCCGATGACGAGCTGTTCAAAAAGGGCTGGGCCTATGCCGCTGTCATTGGGGTGACCCCGGATCCGCACGCCGCCTGGCTGACGTTGCGAGGCATTCAAACGTTGAGTTTGCGGGTGCGGCAGGCGTGCAGCAACGCCGAGGTGCTCGCGGCGCGGCTCGCGCAGCATCAAAAGGTGGTTGCCGTCCATCATCCTTCGATTCCCTCGCATCCCCAGCATGTGTTGGCAACCAAGGTGCTCGATCGGATGGGCCCGATGCTGTCTTTCGATCTGACTTCGCTGGCGGCGGCCTACGAATTCACTCGCGCTGTGACGTTGATTCAGGCAGCGCCATCCATGGGCGGCGTGGAAACGCTGACCGCACATCCGGTGAGTAGCTCCAATCGCGGACAGACGGAGGCGGAACTGGCCGCAGCAGGTATCAGCGGCGGAACGGTGCGGATCTCCACCGGCATCGAAGACGTCGAAGACCTCTGGGCCGATATGGCGCAGGCGCTGGATGCGGTGACCGGGTGAATCGGTACCCGGAGTACCTGCAAGCTGCTGTCGCCCAAGCCAAGCAGGGACTTGCCGAAGGAGGGATCCCGATCGGCGCGGCCTTGATTGTCGATGGCGCCGTACGGGCGGTCGGACGCAACAAACGGATCCAACTTGGCAGTCCCACTCGTCACGGCGAGACCGATTGTCTGGAGAACGCCGGTAGGCTACCGGCTGCGGTGTATGCCGGGTCGATCATGGTGACAACCCTGTCACCGTGCGATATGTGTACTGGGGCAATACTTCTGTACAAAATCCCGACCGTCATCATTGGCGAGAACCGGACGTTCTATGGCGGTGAGGACTACCTTCGCGCCCGCGGAGTCGAGGTCATCGTGATGGATGACCCCGACTGTGTTGACCTGATGACCACGTTTATCGCTCAGCAACCAGAACTCTGGAATGAGGACATCGGAGTCTGAACTGTCAGGCCCGCTGCGGGGAGAAGGCTGATAGCCAGATGTCGCGGAATAGCTCGGCATCCACCTCGAGAGCGACATCGACTTCGGCGCTGGCCGTCATCGTGGGATCTTCAGCCATATCCCCGTCCCACGTTCGACGATCCACCACAGTCTGTCCCCGGGTGTGGGTGCCGGATGTCTCCACCCGGACACCATGACGACTCGTGGTCAGTCCCTCCGGATCGATGACGGCGCATACTGCACCCGCATCGCCGATGGTGGTCTCCGAGCCGCCGAAAACCTGCATCTGGAATTCCAACAGCGCGCCTGCCAATTGGGCAGCCGGGTCGCCGGAATCACGCAGCGAGTGCGCCTGCTCTCTGGTGACCACCACCTCGTTGAAGACGTCAAGCCCGTACATCGTCATCGGGATGCTCAGCTCACCGGCCGCAGCGATAGCGACCGCGGCGCCCTCCGGGTCGGCAAAAATGTTGAACTCAGCGGTAGCGGTCGCATTTCCGACACTGGCCGATCCGCCCATGAACACGATGCGGGCGATCCCCGGAGCCACCTCCGGATAGGTGCGCAGCAGCAGCGCAATGTTCGTTTGCGGTGCCATCGGCACCAGGGTGATCAGGTCGCCGGTGCCGATCGCACTCATCAACTCCCGGCGCAAAAGCTCGATGGCATGAATTTTTTCCACCCGGCGATCCGACGGCCGGGAAAACCCGCCCAGACCATCGGGGCCGTGCACGTGAGTCGCATGATGGGGCGCCACCAGCAGCGGACGAGTGGCACCGCGGGCTACCGGGACATCGCCGGCGCCCGCCGCGTCCAGTACGTATTGGGTATTGGACACCACCTGGTCGACATTCACATTGCCCGAAACGCAGGTGATAGCCCGCAATTCCAGGTCCGGATGACGCACGGCCAACATAATGGCCAGCGCGTCATCGATACCGGTATCGACATCGAGAATGACGGCAATCGGACCGCTGTTTGAGGTTTCGGGGCTGCTCATCGCCTCACCGTATCGGACCCGCAGAAACTCAGTCAGCGGGCGGCGGGTGCGGCTCTATCTTGTGGATTTACTGTGCCGTGCTTGGTGAGCCGAGTACCACTGCGCCACCAGCACCAACAGCATCACGGCAAACACGGCAGGAATTGCCCAGAATGCGATCGAGGCTTCGAAGGTGTAACAGAGCGCGGCAGCGATGAACAGCATGATGACGGACAACAAAATGGCGTGGGTGCGAAACGGGATCTTGGCTTGATTGGTGCTCATGGCTTCCACAGTGGCACGTCCTGCGCGGGTTTGGGGGTCTGCCATGCAGTCGAAGTGACGCGGGCCACGCACTCAGCACTCGACGGGAGCCGACCTAAGCGATAGCTTAGGTTGAAAGTGCCGAGCAAAGCGATCGCTTAGGTTTGGTTCCTGGTCCGGCGATGCCCGCTGCGGGCCAATCGGATTTAACGAGAAGTCCAGCAACAATGCCGGACTGTCGAAGATTTCTGGGAGGTCTTAACCCGCCATGGATATCGTGGTTCTGGTGAAGCAGGTGCCTGACACCTATTCCGAGCGCAAACTTCGGGAGGCGGACGGCATCCTCGACCGCGACGCCGCCGACGCCATCATCGATGAAATCGATTCCCGCGGCGTCGAGACCGCACTGCAGTTGACCGAAGCCCACGGCGGTGAGGTGACCGTCCTCACCATGGGACCGGATCGCGCGACCGAGGTCTTGCGCAAGGCCCTGGCCATGGGCGCGCACAAAGCGGTACACATCAACGACGAAGCTCTGGCCGGCTCCTGTGCGGTACAGACCTCTGCGGCGCTGGCCGCAGCCCTGAAGACGCTCAAGTTCGACCTGGTCATTGCCGGCAACGAATCCACTGACGGCCGCACCGCCTCGGTGCCGGCCATGCTGGCCGAGCGGCTTGGCCTGCCGCAGGTAACCTTCGCCCGCTCCGTCGAGGTGGATGGCTCCACTCTCAAGGTCGAGCGCGTCGTCGATGGTGGTTACACCGAACTGACTTCACCGATCCCGGCGGTCCTCTCGGTCACCGAAAAGATCAATGAGCCCCGGTACCCGAACTTCAAGGGCATCATGGCTGCCAAGTCCAAGCCTTTGACCACACTGTCGGTGGCCGATCTGGGTCTGCCGTCCGACGAGGTTGGTCTGGCCAATTCTTGGACCACCGTCCTGGAAGCCGCACCACGTCCGCCGCGCGCAGCCGGTACCAAGGTCGCCGACGAAGGCGAAGCCGGTACCAAGGTCGCCGAATTCCTCGCCGCCTCGCGGTTGATCTGAAAGGGCTGAAGAACATGTCTGAAGTACTCGTACTTGTTGAATCCGTTGATGGCGTGCTGCGCAAGGTTACCGGCGAACTGCTCACCGCTGCGGCGCGCATCGGCTCCCCGTCGGCCGTCGTCGTTGGTGCACCGGGGGGCGCCGAGACATTGGCCGCCGAACTCGGTGCCCTTGGCGCGGAAAAGGTGTACGCCGCCGAATCCGTTGACGCCACCACTTACCTTGTCACCCCAGCGGTGTCGGCTCTGGCCACCATCGCCGCGTCGTCCTCACCGGCCGCCATCTTGCTGGCAGCCACCGTCGACGGCCGCGAAATCGCCGGCCGGTTGGCTGTCCGCCTTGACTCGGGTGTCCTGGCCGATGTGGTGGATATCGCCGCCGACGCCAGCGTCACTCACTCCGTCTTCGGTGGCTCCTACACCGTGCGGGCCAAGGTTGCCAAGGGCACCCCGATCATTACGTTGCGTCCGAACTCGGTCGACGCCTCACCCACCGCAGCAGCGGGAACCGTTGTCCCGGTTGAATTCTCGGTGGATGCCGCCACCTCGGCGACGATCGTGGCGGTGCACACCGAGCCGGTCGGCGACCGTCCGGAACTGGGCGCTGCCTCGGTTGTTGTTTCCGGCGGACGCGGCGTGGGATCGGCCGAGAACTTCCCGGTCGTCGAGCTGCTCGCCGACGCACTGGGCGGGGCCGTTGGTGCTTCCCGTGCTGCGGTCGACTCGGGTTACTACCCGCACCAGTTCCAGGTCGGCCAGACCGGAACGACGGTGTCCCCGCAGCTGTACGTGGCCCTGGGTATCTCCGGAGCCATCCAGCACCGGGCCGGTATGCAGACTGCGAAGATGATCGTTGCCGTCAACAAGGACTCCGACGCGCCGATCTTCGAGATCAGCGATTATGGCGTGGTCGGAGACTTGTTCAAGGTTGCTCCGCAGCTCACTGATGCTGTCAATGCTCGTAAGGGTTCCTGAACTCTTATTCCAAGTGGGCCCGGTCGGATCATCCGACCGGGCCTTCTTCGTCAGTAGCGACAACACTTATTTGAAAGCGGGAACCACGGGTGACAGGAAGCTTGATCTTTCGGCGGTAGAGGTCGTGACAAAATGTTCGACAGACTTTTCCTGGAAGATCTGTACTACACCGGGCCGACGCTCACACCCAAATATTTAGCTCGGCGCAGCGGAAAGTGAAGGTGAAGTTCTTCGCCTCGCCGGAGGCGCGTAGGCAGCTCTACCGGGCCGCGTTTCAAGCTGCCCTGACCGCTGCGGCGGTGGTCCAACCAGCAGTGCTGTCCTGCCGCGACTTAGCCCCTTGATCCAGCAGGCTGGCTGTCTCATCGGTGACACCGAATTGGGTTGAGAGGTGATTTATCGGCAGCCGG
>JBBSRY010000053.1:0-8396 GCA_038242595.1 Mycobacteriales bacterium | reverse complement strand
GATCTTGGATCCTATCGTCAGTACGCCATCAATCACGAGGTCGGGCACGTCCTGGATTTCGGCCATCAACCCTGTGAAAATAATGGTGAGTTGGCTCCGGTGATGATGCAACAGTCCTGGAGCACATCCAATGATGACCTGGCACCGCTCGGTGGCGCCGTTCCTACCGATGGCAAAGTCTGCACGGCAAATCCTTGGCCGGATCCGATGGGCGGCGAAGGCGAAACGACCGCTACCGGATGACGATTGCCGGGGACCGAATCAATGTGGGGCAGGCTGGACTGGTGAAGATCGCTGCTGCGCGTATTGCTGCGTTGGTGGAACCGGGTGCAGACCTGACCAATGCCGAAGTCGCGCGCTATTCCAGACATCTGATTTTACCCGGCATCGAAAGCCTCGGCCAGCGGCGGTTGAAGAACGCCAGAGTATTGGTGATGGGCGCCGGTGGGTTGGGCTCCCCGGTGCTGTTATATCTGGCGGCCGCCGGTATCGGAACAATTGGGATCGTTGATTTTGATGTCGTTGATGGCTCCAATCTGCAGCGTCAGATCATTCATTCCGTCGACGATCTCGGTCGGCTCAAGACCTCGTCGGCAGCCGCGTCGATTGCCGCGGTCAATCCGCTGGTGCAGGTGGTCGAGCATCGGATTCGACTGGATTCCACCAATGCGCTCGAAGTATTTGCCGGCTATGACGTGGTGATCGATGGAACCGACAATTTTGCGACCAGATATCTGGTCAATGATGCGTGCGTCCTGCTGAGCAAACCCTACGTATGGGGTTCGATCTACCAGTTTCAGGGCCAGGTCAGCGTGTTCTGGGCCAAGCACGGCCCGCAGTATCGCGATGTATTCCCAGAACCTCCACCCCCCGGTTCGGTGCCGAGCTGCGCCGAGGGTGGCGTACTGGGGGTGCTCTGCGGCGCTATCGGATCAGTGATGGCCAACGAGGCGATCAAACTGATCTGCGGTATCGGCCGGCCCTTGCTGGGACGGCTGCTGATGTACGACGCATTGGATTTAACCTATCGAACGATCAACATCAAACCTGATCCTGCCGGGGCTACGATCACCGAATTGATCGACTACGACCAATGGTGCGGGAACGCGCAGCCCGGTGAGGACCATTCGGCGGCAACACTTATCGCAGCTGCGCAATTGCGGGCGGAAATTGCGGGGGACAACCCACCGTTGCTGGTGGATGTGCGACTGCCGGCCGAGTTCGCGATCGTGGCGTTGCCCGGGGCCACCTTGATCCCACTGGGCCGGATTACCAGTGGGGCGGCGCTGGCCGAGCTGCAGGAGATGGCCCTGCGGGCCCCGCTGGTCCTGTACTGCAAGTCCGGTGCCCGTTCTGCGATTGCCATCGCCGCCCTCACCGGCGCCGGTATTACCAACATCCGACATCTGGACGGCGGTGTGTTGTCCTGGGTCGATCAGGTCGACCCCAGCCTTCCGCGGTACTGAAGGAGCACATTTTGTTCATCGCCGAGACAGGTGCCCATACCGGAAAGGGATCTGTCCCTACGACCCGAACCACCGGCACTGGTCAGAACCCGGCCGCCGGACCGGTAGCGTCGTTCACTGTGAGCAGTCCGCCCCCCGATCACGTGCGCTCCGCCTTCAGCGTCAACGGTCTTGAGCCGGAACACCTGCCAGGTGGGCGAGGTCTGGCCTACCGCTGCGGTGACATTGTACTCAAACCCGTGGAAAACGCTGCCGAAGCGTCCTGGCTGGCAGCATCCTTCGAACAACTCCGGGTGGATGGAATCCGCATCGCACGGCCGGTTCGATCCTCCGATGGGAGATGGGTGGTCTCCGGCTGGAGTGCCCAGCGATACGTCTCGGGACGACCGGCCCCCCGGTTCGAGGACGTCATCGAAGTGGGAATCGAACTGCATCGGGCACTGGCTGCAGTGCCTCGTCCCCGGTTCTTGGATCACCGGGATGACCTGGACACCTGGGCGGATCGAGTTTCCTGGGGAGATATTCCGGCCGCCGACCCGAAAATCGGTAATGGCGTCGGGGCGGCCGCCTTTGCCGCGCTTGCAGCCGGTCGTCAGCCGATCGTTCTACCCTCCCAGGTAGTGCACGGCGATCTGGTGGGCAACGTGTTGTTTGCCGGTTCGGCGCCACCGGCGGTCATTGACATCACCCCCTATTGGCGGCCCGCATCCTGGGCCAGCGCGGTCATCGTGGTGGACGCTATTGCCTGGGGAGGCGCCGAACTGGACCTGGCAACCCAGTTTCAGCAGCTACCGCAATGGCGCCAGATACTTCGACGCGCGTTGATGTTCCGATTGGCCATCAGTCTGGCGCACCCGCGCAGTACGCCGGAAGCACTGGTGGGGGTGTTATCGGCGGCCGAGCTGATGCGGCCGATGCTCAGTGAGGACCTCCCCGGGCAGGATCAATTCGGCGCCGACGTCTGAGCGGCTCGCACTCACGGCCAATCGTCTTCGTCAACGTCGTCTTCGTCAACGTCGACTTCGCATTCATCGTCTCGAAATTCCGGATCCCAGTCAGCCAGATCGTCATCGGTCGACTCATCGCTGAGCATCGAATCCAGCAGATGTGGTGGCATACCGGCGTGCATCATTGCCACCAGTAGGCCGCTAAGCCGATGGCTCGGGTCCACCAGCAGTACCCGGTCGACTGCCACCTGTGCCAGCGCTCCGTCACCCTGCCGGTAGGCAACGATGGCCAGGACGGTACAGATCTGAGCGCAGCTGATATCCGGTGTCCAGGTGGCCAGGGCAATGAACAGCGGCACCGACGCATCGTCGAGATGATGCAAGGCCCAGACGATTGCCTCGTCCCGAAAGTGGGGATGATCCATCGCGGCGACAATCTGTGCCGCACGGTTACTCAGATGGCCTCCCCTGCGCACGGTGTCGTGTTCGTCCCGCAGGTCGAGGAGGAGTTCCATCAGCGCTCCTTCACTGGCGGGACGGTTGTCGAGTGAGTCCCGTGCACTACGCAAAAGCCGTGTTGACCTGGATTCGGCCGGCCCGCTCGGACCGGCAATCGATCGACGCAGTTCCTCGCGACTGGCCAGAACCGCCCGGCCGGCTCCTGCGTGCTGACTGCCCAACCTGGCCAAATCGCCATCCTCCCCCTCTTCCAGAAGGGGAAAGCCCGGTTCCCCCGGCAGGTGTTGGAGGTAGGACAGGCAGGTACGGTCGCGCACCAGGGCGGCGTCGAATACCCCGATGCCGGCGCGCTCAATATTCTGGATGCATTCTTTGATCAGGGCGGCGTGGGCGAAGGATCGCTTACGTCCGGTAGCGGTGTCGGCGCTCTGCGAATAACAGACAAGCACTACCGAATCCGCGTGCTGGTCTGCCTGAATGGCCATATACCTGGCCAGTTGTTGGCGCTAGGAGTGGCGGGCATGTTTGTCCGTCGGAAGATCGATCCGCAGGACCGGTCCCATTCGATTGCGCTCACCCCGCAGGCACAACATGACCAGGCTTTCCTCCGGGTGAAAACCCAACAGGTAGGGGATGGAGCCGATGATTCCTTGTGGACCGCTGACGCGAACGACGTCGCCGGGCATGGGTGAGGTTGTCATGCCGGACATCCGATCGCAAAATCGGGTCAGTTCAAGTGCAGAAATTGAGTGCTGTGGATGATTCCCTGCTTGTGGATGGACCTGGCGACACGCCGATGACGGTCCGTGGTCGAATCTGAGAAAGTCTGAGCTGCAACGAATATGGCCGTTGTCAGTGGATCCGAAAGTGCCGCATATCGACTCTGCCGTCGCAAATCCGGACACCCTCCGACGCCAGTAATCGTAGTTGTTCGGTAGCCAGATGCGGCGCCGGGCGACCGTTTGCCGGCAGCACCCGGTACCAGGGGGTGTCCTCGTCGGAGAGCTCGGCGAGCACTCGTCCGGCCAGCCGCGGCGATCGACTTCCGGCACGGGCCGCCACATCCCCATAGGTTGCCACCGACCCGGCGGGGATGGCAGCAATGATCTCCAGCATCCGGTTCGCCAGTTCCATATCCACCGGAACATCATCTCCTGCCATGGCCGGTGGGCACACCCGCCTCGGGCGTCGCCGCGTTGCTGGCGGGGATTGTCGGTGTTGAGTGATCTGATGGTGCGGTGCCGGATTATGGGGGAATTGCTCATCGACTGACGCGGAGCCGACGGCCCGCGCCGGTGCTGCGACCCACCTGCGAGCAGTTGGCGATCATCGGAAATCGGCATCGTCGGCTGCGGGTGCTCGCCGGGCCCGGCACGGGCAAAACCGCCACCCTGGTGGAGTCGGTGGCACAGCGGGTGCACGAGCGTGGTGTTGATCCCGGCCAAATCCTGGTGCTGACCTTTTCCAGGCGGGCGGCGAGCGAGTTGACCAGCAGAATCGTTGCTCGGCTTGGCGTGACCACCAGGGAACCCGTCGTCCGGACCCTGCATTCCTACGCCTACTCCCTGGTGCGAGCGCAAGCTCTGCGAGCCGGCGAACCGCTTCCTCGGTTGATAGGGGCTGCCGAGTCCGATCAGATGATTCGCGAGCTGTTGGCCGGGCATGCCTGCCGTGGAGGCGGTCCGTGGCCGGAAACTCTCCATCAGGCTCTCGGGCTCACCGGGTTCGCCGAGGAATTACGAGACTTTCTGGCCCGGACGACGGAGCAGGGGATGGGACCTGGCGAACTGATCGATTGGGGGCGTCGCCGGCACCGACCGGAATGGGTCGCTGTCGGGCAGTTCGCCAAAGAATACTCAAAAGTGGTCGACCTTCGCACCGGCACCACCAGACAGGGCCAGGCCCTGGACCAAGCCGAGCTCATGGGCGTGGCACTGGGGTTACTGCACTCCGATGAGGTGCTGGCCGGGGAACAGGCCAAGATCCGGCGAATCTTCGTCGACGAGTACCAGGATGTGGATCCCGCTCAGGTCCGTCTCATCGAAAAACTCGCCGCCGGCTCCGATGAGCTGATCGTGGTGGGCGATCCGGACCAGTCGATCTACGCTTTCCGTGGATCCGAACCGGCCGCCATGCGCGATATCCAGGTGGACGCGACGGTGTCTTTGACCATCGGACGTCGCATGCGGCCATTGCTGGTGGAAGCCACCCGTCGCCTTGCCGCGCAGCTTCCGGGACCGAAAGAACATCGTGATCTGCAGCTGGGCGACGGCGAACCCGGCAGCAACCTGGGATCGGTGGAGGTGCGGGTATTTCCCAGCGCCGCAGCCGAGGCCTCCTTCATCGCCGACTCACTACGCAGAGCCCATCTGCTACAAGGGGTTCCGTGGTCCAAGATGGCGGTCCTGGTGCGTTCTCCGGTGGCGTCTGTGTCGGCGCTGCAGCGATCATTCACCGTGATGGGTGTGCCGCTTGCTCATCAGGCGAACTCGCGTTCGATGTTGGCCGACGCCACGGTGCTGGCCTTGATGACGGTTCTTTCAGTGGGCACCAATCCTGCTGAACTCACCGGGGAGCGGGCCGAGGCGCTGTTGATGTCGCCGCTGGGTGGACTTGATGCACTCGCGTTGCGCAGACTTCGACGTGTCCTCAAAGCGGCCCGACCGGGTGAAGGCGGTTCCATTGACCTGCTCGCAGCCGTGCTGGCGGGCGCTCCGGCACCGGACGGGATTGCCAGTGATCTGTCCCGGCCGCTGATCGGAATTTCCACCCTGTTAAGAACAGTTGCCGAACGGGCCGAAGAATCGGCGGCCGAGGGCGTGCTGTGGGATATCTGGCAGCAATGTGGAATCGAGGGGCCGCTGACGGCCCTCAGCGCCCGGGGCGGGCGGGCCGGTCAACGAGCTGACGCGACCCTGGACGCAGTGGTCGCTCTCTTCCAGACGGCTGCGCAACGCGCCGAACTGCTGCCGGGGGCCGGAATTAAGGACTTCGTCGAGTCGGTTGTCGGCCGCGAGATCGTGGAGGATGTGGCCGCCAACCGCGAGTCGAGTGTGGAAGCGGTGCAGATACTTTCGGCCCACAGCTCCAAAGGACTCGAGTGGGATGTGGTGGCTGTCGCCGGTGTCGAGGAGGGGCACTGGCCGGGCCCCGGCGGCCGCTACAGTCTGCTCGGTACCCAGGACCTGCTCGACTTTGCTGCCGGTGTGTCGGCATCGGATTCGCGCAACCAGCAAAATTTGGCCGAGGAACGCCGGTTGTTTTACGTCGCGGCTACCCGCGCCAGGCAACAGTTGATAGCTACCGCGGTGTCGGATGCTTCGCGCCAGCCCTCCAGGTTCCTGATCGAACTGGCGGGCACCGAGGCATTGCCGACCGGAGCACCGGTGCTGCCGAACGGTGGTAGCCGGCGCGGGCTCAATATTGCCGAGTTGGTCGCCGAACTTCGAACGGTGGTGAGCGACCCAACAGAGCCGCAAACCCAGCGCCGCGCCGCGGCCGGACATCTGGCCACTCTGGCTCTGGAGCGGAGCCGCGGGGCTGCGCCGGAATTCTGGTGGGGATTACCGGAGCTGTCCAGTCGCACTGATCTGGTGCCGCCCGCCGAGATGGTCAAGATTTCACCCTCGGTGGTGGAGGCGCTTAATCGCTGTGCCCTCGGCGCCGTTCTCGAACGACAGGGCGGCCGCGGGGAAACCGGGGAATCCCAACTCGAGGGCATCGTCGTGCACGCCATGGCACACGGAATTGCCTTGGAGTTGCCCTTCGACCAATTGGTGGTGGAGCTCGATTCCTATCTGGCCGCGACCACGCATCTGGCGCCCTGGCAACTCGCCCGCCTGCGACGAATCGCTCTTTCCATGACCAGTGCTGCTCAGCAGTGGTACACCGACAACCATCCACCGTGGACCGTGGTGGGCTCGGAGATCCCGGTACAGGCCACGGTGCCGCCGGTGCCGCCCTCGGATGACCTGTCCGAACATGCCGCTCGACGACCGGTGCAGCTGTCGGGTCGGGCCGACTGGATCAGCCGTGATGCCCAGGGACGGCCGGTCATCATCGACTTCAAGACCGGCTCGACGGTGCCATCCAAGGTGGAGGCGGAAAAGAACCCGCAGCTTGCGTCTTATCAGGTGGCCATCGGATCAGCCCTCCTACCGGCTGCCAGGTCAGCCGATATCGGGTTTGGAAACACCGGGTATGGCGCGGGAGGTTCGTCCAGCGGCGGACTCTCGGCTGACGCATTCCCAACCGCGGAACCGCCCGTTGACGATTTCACCGAGGAGGAGCCGCCCGAAGACGACATGCCTGAAAGTAAATTCCGAACCGCAGAACTGCAGCCAGAAGTGACTGCGACCGGCGGCGCCGCCCTGGTATACCTGCGTAAAGGGGTGCCGGCCGTCCGCAGCCAGGCGCCATTGACTGCCCAGCAGCGCGCCACCTGGATCGGCCAGATCCGAAAGGCTGCAGATCATCTGACCTCGGCGGCCCAAATTGCCACCGAAAACAAGTACTGCGATTTCTGTTCCGTTCGATCGGTGTGCCCGGTGCAGGATGAGGGTCGGCAGGCGACTCGATGAGGTCTGAACAGATCCACCCGGACACCCCACGAATTGGTGCCGTGGAGCTGTCCCGAGCGCTGGGTCAGGAATTGCCGCCAACGCCGGAGCAGGTGCGGGTGATCGAGGCTGAATTGGAACCGCTGCTGGTGGTGGCCGGAGCCGGCTCCGGAAAGACCGAAACGATGGCGGCCAGAGTGGTGTATCTGATTGCCAATGGATTGGTCCGGCCGGATCAGGTGCTGGGTTTGACCTTCACCAGAAAAGCCTCGGCCCAGCTCTTACAACGGATCCGCCGCCGGCTGGCAGCCTTGGTCAAGTCGTCGGTGATCGAGGCGGTAACTCGCGAACAAATCCTGGCTGCTGAGCCGGAAGTCTGGACCTATCATGCCTTCGGTGGTCGTTTGATTGCTGAGTTCGGCGCTCTGGTGGGAGTGGAGCCGACCGCGCGCATCCTGAGCGACACCGGATCCTGGCAACTTGCCAGCTCGGTGGTACGCCGTTGGGACCGAGACCTGGCCACCGATCTGAGCCCGGACCGGGTTACCGAACGGTTGCTGAGTATGTCCGGTGTGCTGGCCGACCACCTGCGTCTGCCGGGCGAACTCGATGAGCTCACCGCGGACCTTGCCGAGCAAATTCGACTATCGCCGCCCGGACCGCATCAGAGCAAACCCATCCATTCCGGCTTGGCCGCGCTGTACCAGAGGCTGACGAACAGGGCCGGAATACTCCCGCTGGTCGATGCTTTCCGGCAGGCCAAACGAACCGCCGGAGTGCTCGACTTCGGTGACCAGATGCAATTGGCCGCGGAGTTGGCGCGCGGTCACAGAAGGGTAGGGATGGACCTTCGGGATCGGCACCGAGTGGTGCTGCTGGATGAATACCAGGACACCGGGCACTCCCAACGGGTCATACTTGCGACCCTCTTCGGGGCCAACTCACACACCGCCGGCCACCCGGTC
>JBBSRY010000052.1:0-8441 GCA_038242595.1 Mycobacteriales bacterium | reverse complement strand
GCTTTCCGGACCCCTCGGGCCGTTACCACCGCGTCACGCTGAGCAGCCGGGCAACGGTGCTCCAAACGGATACGGCGCCCATGGCCCGCCCAACGGCGTCCAGCCCAGCGGGGTCCCAAATGGGATGCCCCAGAATCCCCAGACCGGTTCGCCTCACCCCGGCGGTTGGCCGGCCCCGGATCTGACGAAGCCTGCGTCACCTTCTTCAGATACTGAGGCCGGGCCGAGTGATCCCTGGGCGCCACCGCGGGACTCGGACCGATGAGTTCCGACAACGGTCCGGTAGCTGTGGTTAAAGTCGCGCCACCGTTGGCCTTGCGCCCGTTCGATAATGGACGGGCCGAGGCCGCAGTGCGAGAACTGTTGTTGGCGGTCGGCGAGGACCCAGATCGCTCTGGCTTAGCAGATACCCCGGGAAGAGTGGCCAGGGCGTTCGCCGAGCAGTTCTCCGGCTTGCACTTGAATCCCGACGAGGTGCTGGACACCGTCTTCGATGAGAACCATGCCGAGATGATCCTGATCCGCGATATTGATTTCTACTCGACGTGCGAACACCATTTGGTGCCGTTCTTCGGTAAGGCCCATGTGGGGTACATCCCCGGACCGGATGGTCGAGTGACCGGCTTGTCGAAGATTGCGCGCTTGGTGGATGGGTACGCCAGGCGTCCACAGGTGCAGGAACGACTCACCACGCAGATCGCCGAGGCGATGGTACGAAGATTACGACCGGCCGGAGTGATTGTGGTGATGGAAGCAGAGCACCTGTGCATGGCGATGCGAGGTGTTCGCAAACCGGGCGCCAAGACGTCCACCTCTGCTGTCCGCGGCATCTTCCAGTCATCCCAGACCACCAGGGCCGAGGCAATGAGCCTGATCACCGGTCGGTGACATGAGTCCGCAATTGTTTCCGGCCTTCGGCGATCGACCCTGGGTGATGGGAATTCTGAACGTCACGCCGGACTCATTCTCCGACGGCGGACGGTGGGCCGATCCCGATGCTGCGGTACGTCGCGGACTTGCGCTGATCGAACAGGGCGCCGACCTGATAGACATCGGTGGCGAGTCGACCAGACCGGGGGCCCATCGAGTGGACCCGGATACCGAAGCCGCCCGAGTTCTGCCGGTGATCACAATGCTCTCGGAGGAGGGCGTGGTGTGTTCGGTGGACACCACTCGCGCAGTGGTGGCCGCGCAGGCAGTGGAGGCCGGCGCCAGCATCATCAATGATGTTTCAGGCGGGCGAGCTGATCCCAATATGTTTGCCGTAGCCGCTCACACGCAGGTGCCGTTGATTCTGATGCACTGGCGCGGGCACAGCGCTCGGATGGCCGATCTGGCCGTTTACCACGACGTTTTCGCTGAGGTCCGCGATGAATTGCTGACTCAGGTTGAGCTGGCGCTGCACGCCGGCGTCAATGAAAGTTCGCTGATCCTGGATCCCGGACTGGGTTTTGCCAAGACCGCGGCGCAGAGCTGGATCCTGTTGCGTCGGCTCGCTGAACTCGTTGAACTTGGTCTCCCGGTATTGGTCGGGGCCTCCCGAAAACGATTCCTGGCTGCAGCTCTGGACAGTTACGAGCACGGGTACAGCAGCGATCCACGCAGCCCCGCCCAACGCGAGGTGGCAACGGCCGCGACGTCGCTGATCTCAGCCCAGCATGGCGCCTGGGGAGTGCGGGTTCACGAACCGCTGCCCAGTGGCGATGTGTTCAAGGTCCTGCGGACAATGAGGACCAGTAGCGACCCAATCGCGCTCGACGCTGATTGGGATCGGACCGGGAGTATCGCGATCACCCCGCTGGTGGTGTCCGGCTCACCGGCCCGGATTGGTTCCCTGAATCTGAAAGAATGGGACGGCTCAGATGGCTGACCGCATCACCCTGACCGGCCTGCGAATCTTCGGCCACCACGGGGTCCTCGACTTCGAGAAGCGAGACGGACAGGACTTTGTCATCGATGTGCAGGTCTGGTTGGATCTGGCGCCGGCCGCAATGACCGACGATGTCAGCAACACCCTGCACTATGGCGAGCTGGCCGAATTCACCGCGTCCGTGGTGTCCGGACCCGCTCGCGATCTGATCGAGACGGTGGCAGCCGAGATTGCCGACGGGGTGATGCAACGATGGTCGGTGCTGGCTGTCGAGGTCACCGTGCACAAACCGGCCGCGCCCATTGCGTTGTCATTCCAGGATGTTGCTGTCACCATTCGCCGCTCGCTGAAAAATCCACGGACCGCAGCGGCAGCGACCGATTCATGAGCAGAGCCATCCTGTCTCTTGGATCAAATATGGGTGACCGCGCCGGCTACCTACGCGCCGGCGTCGCCTCCTTCCAAGCGGCCGGAGCGACTGTTCATGCGGTGTCATCGGTCTATCGCACACCGCCGTGGGGCCCTATCGAGCAACCGGATTACTACAACCTGGCAGTTGACGTGTCGGCCGCTGATGTTGATAGTTCAGGCTGGCTGGACCTGTGTGAGCAGGCCGAATCCGCTGCCGGACGGGAACGAACAGTGCGCTGGGGGCCTCGCACGCTAGATGCCGACGTCGTCGCTGTTTGGGCCGACGGTGAGCCGGTGACCAGTGATGATGATCTGCTGACGCTGCCGCATCCGCGGGCATTCGAGCGGGGTTTCGTGCTGATCCCATGGGTCGAAATTGATCCTGCCGCGGTTTTGCCCGGCCACGGGCCGATCAGTGCTCTCATTGCCGATCTGAAGCCGGACGAGGTGGCGCAGATCAGCGCCATCGGCCGATTGAACTCGATATGACGTTCCGGAATCCGAACAATGGCATGGGTTTGACCCGGATCCGAGACCTACTGCTCATCGCGGGCGTCGCGTTTGTCGCCGGCTATGCGTTGACCCGCTGGAACTACGGTCGCCTCCCCACACTGCCGCGACTGGCGGGGGTGACCGCGGCTCTGATCGGAGTTGGCGAGGCCTTCGCTGGATTCAATATTCGAGCCAGGATCGCGCAATATTCTTCCCGCTCCCTGCAATCGGGGAAAGCTGTGGGAGACCGCAATCTGAAACCGATACCACCCTTGGTCGCAGCCAGAGCCGTGATGGTTGCCAAGGCCACCGCTCTGGCCGCCTCCGGCGTGGCCGGCCTGTGGTTGGGCCTGTTGCTGTACGTGGCACCCAACTCCGGTGAGGTCACGGCCGCCGGCAATGACACTGTGACCGGTGTCATCGGACTGGTAGGAGCGCTGATCATGGTGGCAGGCGCCCTGTGGCTTGAAAGATGTTGTCTGCGGCCGGATGACGATGATCGCAGTGATTGGGACCGGCCCGGCCCCAGAGGATCCAATAATTGAGTTCATCCCTCGATAACAGTGGCGAGTTCAAGAACGGGGCGTCGACCCCGGTAACCTCTCGGCTATGAACGCATCAGAAGGTGGTCGACGCAAGGGCGCCGCTTCCGATGCGCTCACTTGGCTGGTTGGAATCAGCGTCGTACTGGCGACAGCGGCAATCGTGTTGGCAGTCATCTCCGATGAGGTGACGGTGGTTCGGCTCGCGGTGATCCTGGCGATCTGGGCGTTTGCCATCGGTGGTTTCGCCACGGTCCGTGCAAGGCGAGACACCAAGACAGCCGAAAATAAGCGCGACGAAGCCCGCCTGACATACGAATTGGAACTCCTACGCGAGGTGAACGCCAGGCGCGAACACGAGCGTCGAGTTACCGAAGAGATCCGCGAGAGCGTTGAGAGTACGCACCAGGTCGAACTTCGAGAGCTACGCGAGCAGGTGAGCCGGCTGAACGAAACAATGTCGAAGTTGTTCGATGGTGATTTGATGTTCGAGCGGCTGACGCTGTCGACGGAGTCGACGAGGGTGCGCGCCGTGGGCGGCGGCCATAACCGGACCGTATCGTCCTCCCGGACAGAGTTGCCACCGGTTTATGGTCCGGTTCCGGCCACACCGCCGGCCTATGTACCACCTGCTTTTGCTGCCTCATCGGCAGGGCGCAGCGAGCCGGAGTCGCCTGACTCCGACATCTTGGACGCCGAGTTCGTGGAAGCCGATGCGCATGCCGGCGGTTTTGCGCCCGGCTTCACCATGCATGAGGCCGCCACCGAAGAATTCCTGGTACCGCCGGATCTCAAGAAACAACCCGAACCGGCACCTGAGTTGTTGGTGGAGCCTGTCGAGCCCCCCGCGGAGCCCGAGCCCGAGCCGGAGGTGGTGTCGGAGCCGGAGTTGTTGGTGGAGCCTGTCGAGACCCCCGCGGAGCCGGAGCCCGAGCTGGAGGTGGTGTCGGAGCCGGAGTTGTTGGTGGAGCCTGTCGGGACCCCCGCGGAGCCGGAGCCCGAGCTGGAGGCCGAGCCCGAGCCGGAGCCGGAGCCGGAGCCGGTCGAGACCCCAGCCGAGCCCGAGCCCGGGTTATTGGTTGAACCCAAGCCCGAGTCCGAGCCGGACCCCGACCCGATCGCCCATCCGTCGCCATCGTTGGGTTCTTTCAACTTCTCCAGCGTGATGGCCGGGCCACCGCCGATGCCCGTCCGCGACGAATCCACCCCAGAACCAACCCCAGAGCCAACCCCAGAACCAGAACCAACCCCAGAACCAGAACCAACCCCAGAACCTTCCGCCGGCTGGGCGGCTCCGACTCCGAGTTGGGGTCTGCCGCCGACGTCTTGGCAGACCCCCGATCTCGGCGCAGCAGGCGGCGATCAACCGGAACCGGCCGAAGACCCGACGTCCGAAATCGATGATCCAGGCGACCACTCCACCGGGCTGTCGGTAGCCGAACTATTGGCCTCCTACCGATCTGCGACCCCGCTGGCGTCCGAGGGCCGTCGTCGTCGTCGTCGCAGCGATGACGACGAACACTAGAGCCGACGAGCAGTAGATCCGACGAACAATAGAGACACCGAACAATAGAGCCGGCGATCCGTAGATGAGCCGGCAAACTACGGCAATCCAGCTGCGTCCATCACTGCAATCAACCGAGCCCGTAACTCCTGACCCAGTCCGGCGAATTCTCGTTGTTTGGCCACGTAGGCGGCCTTGCCCTCCGGAGTTTCGATCTGCACCGGTTCGTAACCGAGCTCGGACAAATCGTAGGGCGATGCCCGCATATCCCATTCTCGAACCTGCCGGGCCAGCAGGAAACAATCGACGACCAACGATGACGGCACGGCTGGAACCAATTTGTAAGCCCATTTATAAAGATCCATGGTCGCGTGCAGGCAGCCGGGCTGTTCCATTTCCACCCTGGAATCAACGGTCGGTTTCAGCAAGTTCATCGGCTGGGCTGACGGAGTAAAGAACCGATAGGCATCAAAATGTGAGCATTTGATCTGGTGGGATTCCACCACCTCGTCGGTTTGGCTTGGTGTTAACCGTAGCGGCCAGTTGGGATGGCGTCGGGTGTCCGGACGCAACCTGTGCACCATGGCCCACTCGTGCAGCCCGAAGCAGCCGAATTGCGGTGTTGCCGAAGCGGTGGCCGGCAAAAGTCGGCGGACTAGTTGAATGGTGTCCAGACGATCTTCGATAAATGCAGTGAGATCAACGCTGGTGTATCCAGTCTTGGAGTCGGTTCGGTAGAACCTGCGGTCGGCAAATTGCTCACGTCCCTCGGCCAGGGCGATACCGGCACCCGGATGCCATAACCGTAATTGGGCCGGCCGTTGCCGGTAATAGGTGAAAAGGAAATCTTGCACCGGGTGAGCCAAATGATGGCGGTTTCGTAGGCGATGACCCTCGGTCAATTGGTCGACAAATTTCTCGTGGTCGGCGACGGCGGCCCGCCACACCGCTGGTGGCAGGGCCGAAACGGTGGTGGCATCGGACACGGAAATCTGGGGCACCGATCCATTCTCCCGCATGCAAGCGGTGAGGTCGGGCCATTCCTGCCAAAACCAGTGGTCGGTGGGAAGTAATATCAGCAGGCGTGAGTGATTCCGAAAGCCAGAACCTGTCCGATCCCGTTCCCACCGAGCAGGGTGAGTCCACAGGCTCTCCCACGCGCCCCGCCCAGCCCCCCAAAAAGGCACCCAAGGGTGGTACCAAGCACGCCGAGAGCGCCGACGCTGTTGATGATCTGCCCGAACAGTTGCGAATTCGCCGAGAAAAGCGGGATCGACTCATCGAACAAGGCATCGATCCGTACCCGGTGTCGGTGCCACGGACCACCACTCTGGCGATGGTGCGAGCTGCCCACACCGATCTGGCACCTGATGTCAGCACCGGTGACATTGTCGGAATCACCGGCCGCGTTTTATTCATGCGCAATTCTGGAAAGCTCTGCTTTGCCACCTTGCGCGAAGGCGGTGCCGGTGACACCGGCACCGAACTGCAGGTGATGGTGTCGTTGGCCGGTGTCGGCGCAGATGCATTGGCCTCTTGGAAATCCGATGTGGATCTCGGTGACCATGTCTTCGTGCACGGTGAGGTGATTACCTCCAAAAGAGGCGAACTTTCGGTGCTGGCAGATCAGTGGCTACTGACGGCAAAAACGTTGCGTCCGTTGCCCGTGGCTCATCGGCCGATGACGGAGGAAAGCCGCGTTCGTCAACGTTACGTCGATCTGATTGTGCGGCCACAGGCCAGGCGCAGCGTTGAGTTACGCGCAAACCTGAATCGTTCGATGCGAGAGACGCTCTATGCGCGCGATTATCTGGAGATCGAAACTCCGATGCTGCAAGCGATTCACGGCGGCGCCGCGGCGAGGCCGTTCGTCACGCATTTAAATGCGATGGACATGGATGTCTACCTCCGGATTGCTCCAGAGCTGTTTCTCAAGCGTGCACTCGTCGGCGGTATTGATCGGGTGTTCGAGATCAACCGGAACTTTCGCAACGAGGGCGTCGACTCTTCGCATTCGCCCGAATTCACCGCGCTTGAAACCTATGAGGCATACAGCGATTACAACGGTATGGCCGAATTGACGACTGAGTTGATTCAGAACGCGGCGATGGCGACGTTGGGCACCACCGAAATCACCCACGCGGACGGCACGAATTTCGATGTTGGAGGTAACTGGTCCCAGATCTCTTTGTACACAGCGCTATCCGAAGCAGCCGGCGAAGAACTTTCGGCAATGACCCCAATGGCGCAATTGGTCACTTTGGCCGAAAGGGTCGGCGTCAAAGTGGCTCCGCACTACGGGCCGGGCAAGCTGGCCGAGGAACTTTTCGACCACTTCGTCGTACCCTCATTGATTTCTCCGACCTATGTGCGCGACTTCCCGGTTGATACCTCGCCGCTGACCAGAGAGCACCGCTCTATTCCCGGGGTGGCGGAGAAATGGGATTTGTATATCAACGGATACGAGACGGCGACCGCCTACTCGGAGTTGGTGGATCCAGTCGTGCAGCGCGAACGTTTCGTCGAGCAGGCGCGATTTGCCGGTCTGGGTGATGCCGAGGCGATGAAACTGGATGAGGATTTCCTTCAGGCCATGGAGTTCGGAATGCCACCCGCCGGTGGCATGGGCATGGGCTTGGATCGCGTGCTGATGGCTTTAACCGGTCTGGGCATCAGGGAGACAATTCTCTTTCCTTTCGTGCGTCCGGGCGACTGACCCGTTACTGATAGTCATCTTCACCTCAAAAACACGACTATTCGGCGGTCGGCTTAGTACCGATCGATCTTGACAACGCAAATCGAAGAGTTTTGTTTCGCCGAGTGTACTTTTGAGTATTAGTTGCATGTGGTTCTATGCTGGCCACCATCAGAGTTTTCCTTCACGGATGGCGAAAGTGACGCACTGGCGAATGTTGCAGTTCATTCCTGTGTGTCCGGGCCCGCCCGCTGGAATCTCGCCAACAGAAAATCAAACACTTACAATCGGAGGAATCCATGGCCACCAAGACCACCACCACCCTTATCGATGACATCGATGGTTCCGGCGCTACCGAGACCCTCTCATTCGGTCTGGACGGCACCGCATACGAAATCGACCTGAACGACAAGAACGCCAAGAAACTGCGCGACGCGTTGGCGCTCTACATCGGTGAGGCCCGTCGGGCCGACGGAGTGGTACGTCGTCGTGGAGTAGGACGTCCGCGCGCAGTGAAGGCCGGTCGGCCGGCGGTGCGGGTGGCACCGGACCGCGAGCAGACCACGGCCATCCGGGACTGGGCTCGCACCCAGGGCCTTGCTGTCTCCGATCGTGGCCGCCTGTCGGCCGCGGTATTGGAAGCATTCGACGCCGCTCACTGATTCCTTTCCTACCGACCACTGATCTCGGAACGACCCGTCGGCACCAGCCCTTGCGTGCCGGCGGGTCGTTGTCGTTTCGCCTAGGGCGGAAGTGTCGATGTGGCGGAACGGACCGGGGCGGGGGAGCGTTAGACAGTACGTGGGTAGCGGTTGGCTTGCCGAACCGGGACCCATGTGTGAGTTGCAGACTTCAGCGTTGTCCCCCGACAGCGGAATTCGACCATCAACAGTCGTACCCGCAGTTAGAGTGGAGCGGGCTGCTATG
>JBBSRY010000051.1:0-8460 GCA_038242595.1 Mycobacteriales bacterium | reverse complement strand
AGGCGCTGGGCGGCGTTGGCCTGGTGATGACCGAGATGGTCTGCGTATCACCAAATGGTCGGATCACCCTAGGGTGCACCGGACTGTGGACCGATGAACAACGCGACAGCTGGGCGGACGTGGTCAATTTTGTACATGTCAACTCTGCCGCCAAAATCGGCGTACAGCTTGGCCACTCCGGTCGTAAGGGCTCGACCAAACTGATGTGGGAAGGTATCGACGAGCCACTGCCGGCCGGCAACTGGCCGGTGGTCGGTCCCTCCGCGCTGCCGTACGGGCCGGGTAGTCAGGTCCCGGCAGAGCTGACCTGCGAGCAACTCGACGCAATCAAGGACGAGTTCGTGGCGGCGACCGAACGGGCGGCGACGGCCGGGTTCGATCTGCTGGAGTTGCACTGCGCACACGGATACCTGTTGTCTTCCTTCTTGTCTCCGATCTCAAATCAACGCACCGACGACTATGGCGGCACACTGGAGAACAGATTGCGCTTTCCGTTGGAGGTGCTTGACGCAGTACGCGCCGCCTGGCCGGCCGACCGGCCGATTACCGTTCGGATGTCTGCTGTTGACTGGATTGACGGGGGTACCACTGCGGACGATTCCGTACGAATCGCCGCTGCGCTGATCGAGCACGGCGCGGCCGGGATCGACGTGTCCACCGGGCAGGTTGCTCAGCAGGAGAAGCCCGCGTTCGGCCGCAGCTACCAGACTCCGTTTGCCGATCGGATCCGCAATGAGGTGGCCGCGCCGGCGGGTGCGGCCGTGATCGCGGTCGGGGCCATTTCCTCCTACGACGATGTCAACTCGGTGCTGCTCGCCGGCCGGGCTGACCTGTGCGCGTTGGGCCGGGCACACCTCTACGATCCGCAGTGGACGTTGCATGCCGCCGCCGAGCAGGAGTACGACGGACCGGGCGCCCCTTGGCCGATACCGTTCCGGGCCGGCCGACGTAAACCACCCAGCGCCCGCACCGACGCAGTCCGCCCGCGACTCTCACTGGCCCGGAACGTCGGCCCGGTGGAGCCGGTCACGCACGTGCGGTGGCTGCCGGAGAGCGCACAGGGCTGACCAAGTTCATTTACCGAGCAACCGCCGGCGCCCGGGCCGCCGCTTCTTCAAGGAACTGGCGGCGTTAAAGACACCGCAAGCGACCCGATCAGCACAACGGAGGCAATAGCCGACAATGAGTGCCGCGTTGGCGCCACAGGGACCGGCGATAGCTGTGGCCACCGCTGCGCACTCGATTACGACCCGACCCGTCAGGAGTCACGCCGTTTGGGCGCCGAATAGATCGGCGCCAACTTTCTACGTGACGGTCGAACGACGGGGTTCATTGAGTGCTGAAGGTGTGCATGACATTAAGGGCGGCCGGGCCCAGCAATACGATGAAAAGCACCGGTAAAATGCAGAGCATCAGTGGGAAGATGACCTTGACCGGGATCTGCATCGCTTTGGTTTCGGCGCGTTGGCGCCGTTTGAGCCGCATCTCGGCGGCCTGCGTCTTCAGGACGTCAGTGATCGCGACGCCGTAGGCGTCGGCCTGGATGATCGCGCGCAGGAAGCGGCGCAGGTCGGGGACATTCGTGCGGGCAGCCAGAGCGAGATATGCCTCGCGTCGGGACAGGCCGAACTGCATGTCCTGCAGGGTCCGGGTGAGTTCCTGCGCCAGCGGTCCTTTGCCGTTCTTCGCCGACCGCATCATGGCGGATTCGAACGCCAGACCGGCGGCCACGGCGATAGACATCTGGTCCAGGGTGTCGGCCAGTTCGAGTCCCAGCGCCACTTGTCGTTTTTGGCCTTCGCTGGAGAGCAGTAGATCCGGAATGAAATAGCTGACACCGGCAACAGCGATAGCCAGAAGATTGTTCACACCCCCGGGGTGCGCGTTCACCCACAACAGACCCAGCGAAACGCCGACCATTCCGAGCAGGATCTTCGCCCTGAGTAGGCGCCCCAGCGGCCATGCCGGCGGACGGCCGGCCAGCGCGAGAGACCGCTCCAAGCGGACGATCAAGACGGGCGGTGTCATGAGTCGGGCGATTCGATCGACAGTCGAGTTTGTCTTGGTCCCACTGGTGGATTCCTTGACCGACTCCAATCCGTGCACCAGATTTACTCGGACCTGTTCATGCGCGGGGTCAGGGCGAAATGCCACGGCCCACCCGAGCACTGCCACCGCAACACTCACTGCGGCGATGGCTACCATCACGGCCGGCGACAACTTACGACTCCTTTACGGGAATAATGCACCATCAGAATTTGAAGCTGACGACTTTGCGCAGCCACAGCCCCCCGACAAGCAGCATTACCCCGGCCACGCCCAACATCGCGTATCCGATAATGCTGTCGGTGAAGACGCTGAGGTATTCGGGGTTGGTCATCGACAGGAATGCGGTGACTCCCACAGGCAACCCCATGAGTACCACCGCCGACAGCTTGCCCTCCGCGCTGAGCGCGCCAATCTGACGACGGATCTGGTTCCGTTCGCGAATGGTCTGGCTGACGGTTCCCAACACCTCCGCGAGGTCGCCTCCGACTTCCCGGTGGATCGCAATGGCCTGCGCGACCCAGGCGAAATCGTCGCTGGCCATTCGACCGGCGATCTCGTCGAGAGACTCGGCCAAATCACGGCCCACCCTGGTTTCGTTAACAAGTCGCGCGAACTCTATCGACGTTGGCTTGTCCGCCTCTCTGGAGACGGCGTCCAGCGCCTGCAGCAGGCTGTGGCCGGCGCGGAGGCTCCCGGAGAGGAGCTGGAGAGAGTCGTCGAGTTGATCGGCGAACATCTTCCGCCGTCGAGAGGCCAGAAATCCGAGAGTAACTTTCGTCAGAATCACGACCATCACCGCAGCAAGGAGCGCTACCACGATTCCGGCGATCAAAAGACCTACGGCGGCCGTTGTCGTAGTGACGGCCCCGACCAGAATCAGGAAATCGCCAGGACGTTTCTGCACCCCGGCGGCTTCGAGGGCGTCGGCCAGCCGGGTCACCCCGGAAGCCGATTTCTGGCTGGCGTCGAGGCGCTTCACCAGCCGCGTTGTGATGCTCGTCAGCCGGCCGGGGGAGTCCGACGCTGCAAGCGGGAACCGTTCCGGGGGCAGACGCCTGGACCGAGTGAGGATCAGTCTCATCACCGTGAGGAGGGCGACCCACAACATAGTAACGGCAACGGGTATCGCCAGTTCGGGGCTCATCAGGAGAAAACCGTGCGGGATGAGTCGCCGAACACATCCGGGGAGAGTGTGATGCCCATGTCACGAAAGCGGTCGGTGAACCGTGGTCGGATCCCGGTCGGGACTGCTTTCCCCAGGTATTTGCCTGCGGCCGTGACACCGGCACTGTAGTCGAAGAGGAACGCATCTTGCAGCGTGACGACATCCCCCTCCATTCCTTGCACTTCGGTAACGTAGGTAACCCGACGCGTTCCGTCGCGCAGCCTTGAGAGTTGCACGATGACGTCGACAGCGGAGGCGATCTGCTCGCGGATCGCCCGTAGCGGCAGATCCATACCGGCCATCAGGACCAGTGTCTCCATCCGGGAAATCGCGTCCCGTGGCGAATTGGAGTGCACCGTCGATAGGGAACCGTCGTGCCCGGTATTCATCGCCTGCAACATGTCCAGGCTTTCGCCCCCCCGGCATTCGCCGACGACAATCCGGTCGGGTCGCATTCGGAGCGAGTTTCGTACCAAATCACGGATGCTGACCGCACCCTTACCCTCGATATTGGGTGGTCGGCTTTCCAGCCGGACGACGTGATCCTGTTGCAATTGAAGCTCGACCGCATCCTCGATGGTGATGATTCGCTCACCCTCGGGGATGAACGAGGACAACACATTGAGTAACGTCGTTTTACCGGTGCCGGTCCCGCCGGAGACGATGATGTTGAGCCTGGCGCGGACGCATGCATCGAGCAACTCGGCCATCTGCGGCGTCATCGTGCCGAACGCGATGAGATCCTCGACCTGGAATGGGTCAGTCGCGAACTTCCGGATGGTGAGTGATGACCCGCTGAACGACAGCGGCGGGATGATCGCATTGACCCGTGACCCGTCCAGTAACCGGGCGTCTACCAACGGCGAGGATTCGTCGATCCGGCGGCCGACCCGCGAGACGATCCGCTCGATCACCCGGCGCAGGTGCTCCTCTGACATGAACCGCACGCCGCTCAGAGTCAGCTTTCCGTCCCGCTCGACGTAGATCATGTTCGGGCCGTTGACCATGATTTCGGTGACGGCCCGATCGTCGAGAAGTCGCTGTAACGGCCCGTAGCCGATGACATCGTCGCTTACTTCACGGAGTAGTCGGCTCCGCTCATCGGGCGACAGGGGCATCTTTTCGTCTTCGACGACGTGAACCAGTTCCTCGCGCACCAACTTGTGTAGCTGCTGCTCGCCCAACGAAGGATCACTGAGGCGGGTCCCCATTCGTTCGAAGAGTGCTTTGGCCGCACGCTCCTTGAGCTTGGCCAGCGCGTCGGTGGTGCCGATGGACGGCATATCAACGACCGGCAGCCGGCGTGCTGCCGCCGTGGTCGCCGGTCGCCGGATCGGCATCGGCTGCATCGGCGGCGTCGGCGGCGGCTCGTGCTCTGGGGCAGTAATTGCTTCTCTGGGGGTGAAAGTGTTCGAGCTGGCCTCACCCTGACCGCCCCTGACCAGTTGCAAGCGATCGGAGAGATTCACCGGGACACCGCTCGATGCCGAGGCCCTCGGCTAGCCGGCGTCCGAAGGTCGGGTTGAAAGCGCTTGACCAGTTGCTGCAACCCACGCGTCGCTGCGTCGCGGGTCCGGCTCTGCAGCAGCGGTACTCCTTGATTGGTGGATAGTGGTACGGCGCGCGAACGGGGCAGGGCGACGTCAATGCCGGTTCCGAGGACCTCTTCCACCTGCTTGATCGTGAGCCCGCTGTGCCGGTCAACGAAGTTCAGTACCAGGTGCCGATCCATTCGGTCCAGCGAGAGTTCCGCCAGAAGTCCGAGTTCCTTTCTGGTACCGCGGATACTCGGCACATCCATTCCACACACCAAGACCAGGTCGGTGGCATGGTCCAGCACCGCGAGGGTGTGATCGGTCAACCCGGGGGCGGTGTCGACGACGACGTACCGAAACTCCCTGGAGAGCACCTCGAGCAGCCGGGCGATGTCGTCGCCATTCACGGATTCGCCGGCGGCCGGTGATTCGGGCGCGCAGAGCGCGTACAGACCGGTCGAGTGTGGCGTCAGGAACGTCTTCAACACCATGGCGTCGCTGCGGTCGGCGGCTTGAACGGCTTGCAGCAGCCCGTGCTCGGGAGTGAGCTGCAGCGCGGTGGCGACATCGCCGAACTGGATGTCCAGATCGACGATAACGGTCTGCTGCGGTGCCAACCGGGCCAGCCCGACCGCGAGATTCGTTGCTACGGTGGTCTTCCCGCACCCGCCCTTCGGCGAAGCCACCGGGATGACGCGACCGCGGAGAGCCGTGGCAGCCGTGCTCTCGGGGTGCACCATTAATCTGTCGAGGGCGAGATTGGCTCTGTCGAGCGCCACCCGGATATCGGCCACTTCGGCGATGGGCCCGAGCACATCTCGAACCCCGGCACGCATGGCCACCAGCCACTGGTCGGGATCGAGCGGGAGTGCCAGGATGACTCCCGTCCCCGGGTAGTCACGATCCAGCAGGGCCGCCATCGGTAGTGCGTCCAGAACAGGTGTTCCCGGACCAAAGATCACGATCTGCTGGCCGATTGGGGCGCCGAGTTGGTGTATGAACTGTGCGGCGTTGAACGAACTGGCCGCCATCACGATCACTTCCGCGTTCACGCCGGCTGCATGCCGAACGCGGCGTTGAAAGTGCTCGCTGTCGGTGATGACGAGCACTCGGTTCATGATGTTGCCCCAGTCGGTGGGTTGTCGTATACGCCACTCGGCTGGACGACGCGGACGCCGTCCTCGTTTGACCCGAGTGGTTCGTTGGAGAGCCAGATCGTGCCGTGTTCGGCGCCGAAGACGAGTTCCTCCGCGTCTGCGGCGTTGACCGCAAAGGTGACGTATACGTCAGGGCCCGGGTCAACGTCGGCCGGTACGGCTGGAGTGGTCGCGGCGCCGGTTTCAGTGGCAGCTGGCGCGGTGGGGTCGTCGCCGCCATGGGCCAGCCGCACCGCTGTGACCAGTACGCTGCTCAGTTGAAGGTGTGTCGAATAGATCATGACGTCCGGGGCAAATGACAGAAACACTCCGACGTGGTCACCGGCCTTGAGATCACCGCCGAGAGCGCGTTGGGACTGAAGGACCACAGTGACCTGCTGAAAACCCTTCGGGATCGGGACGACGACGGCCGCTGCGCCGGGATCAGGTGCCGCGAACTGGCTGGGCAACAACTGCTCGCCCGCAACAAGCGCGACCACGCTCAGCTGCCCTGCGAGTTGGTCGAGGTCGATAATCCGACCGGCTACGGCCGCCATTGCCGGCACCGCCTTCGTTTCGATCAGGTCGGCGAGCGCTTCGCCCGGTGTCCCTGCGGCGATCGGGGCGGCCACCATCAGCACATTCACCGTCTGGGTTCCGGCCAAGGCGCGGGCATCGGCGCCGCGCACATAACCGACGAGCACGACAGTGCCGACGACCCCCAGCAGCACCGCGACGATTACGGCAACAAGTCGGGTCTTCACAATCTCATCCCTGAACTGTCATTTGATGGGTTACGCATCACGCGGTCAGCGTGATAAGAGCGGACCCGAGGTTGGGGGCGGTGGCGCTGAATGTGGCGGCCTCTGACAGGTCGACCATTGTCGTGAAATATCCCCTGATACACCGCTCATTGCCCGAACACGGGTTATTCCATTTGTATTGCCCACCGAAGTTGTATCCGGTGATTCGGAAAGCGGCGTAAGCGTAGGCGTGGTACCACGCGTGGCTGCCATTACCGCCGGATTTATCGAAGATCGGCAGCAGCACGGTCTGATTCTGGGTGGCGGCAATATCACCGGTGCTGCAGCTGCTCGGCACCGAGTTGCCGGGATCGGATAACGTCTGCGCATTACTGATGCTCGTCTTCGCCGTGCAGGTGCCGGCGAGCGTTTTTATCCAGCCGAACCCCCCGGGAACAGGGTTACCCGACGGGCCGCTGCAGTTCGTGCCGTCCGTTTTCGCGAATTTGATAGTCCTGGCGGTCGTTCCGGAAGGTAGCCCGCCACCGGTCTGCGCAGCGAAAGAGCACCAGGAAAATATCAACGGAAGGACCGTGGTGGCCCCACTGGGTGCCCCCCACCGAGCTGAACTCGTCGCGTCTACGTTCGACGACTGAATACCGATGGCCGGCGCAAACCGGTAAACCACAGTTGACGTCGCGCGCACGGTCACGGTGTTCCCGCTGACCGTGACAACGACGGAGGCCGGCCCCGCGTTGGCGGTGACCAGGGTTTGCGCCGTGAGTGTCGTATTTCCGCAAACACCTCGACCGCAATCTTGGGCGATCGCCAGTACCGCGGCGTCGGTAGCGTTCTGCAACTTCCGCTTCTGGACATATCCCGCGCCGACGTCGACCACGAGTGCGGTCATCGCCAGCAGCGGGATCAAGAGCAGCACAAAAATGAGGGCGACGGCGCCCTCATCGTCGGTTCGGAATCGTCGGCATTTCATCCGTTGCACCGCATCGTGGCCTGGCCGCGAATGGAGTTGCCTGACATCAGCGGGGTGAACATTCCGGTGGTCGAGGTCATCGGATAGGTGATCGTGACCGCAACGGTGGCGCCGGCCGTACACGTGGCCGGGCTGAAAACGATCTGTGCATCGGTGATCGCCGGGCTGAAAACCGCCGAGCCGCGGATCGCTGCCCGGGCGGCGGTCGGGTTGTTGCTGATCGCCATCACCCGTACCCCTTCCCGAGCCGCCGCGGACATCGACAACTGTTTGTTGTAAACACTTCCGAAGTCGAGGACGCCCATCAGCAGCAACATCAGCGGCAACAGGATGAGCGCGAACTCCACCGCTGTTGCACCGGCGTCTGATCTCAATCGCTTCATTGATGTGCCCTGGCTCCCGTTGCCTGCCTCACGAGTCCGGAAATCCGGCGGCAGGCAACGGCGGACCGGTGTCGGACTAAATTTGGCCGGTGATCTGTTGGAACAAACCTCGGAGGTCGGTGCCCAGCAGGGTGACAGCGACGATGATGACGACCGCGATCAACCCCACAAGTAGGCCGTACTCGACGGCGGTGGCGCCGCGGTCTTCCTTCTTCAGGCGGTCCGGGACCGACTGGGCCAAGAGGGCGAGGGTGATGAAGAGTTTCTGCATGTGCTTCTCCTGTGACCTCTGCCCGACTCACTGCCCGGCGACATGCACTCAGTGTCTCTGGGCAACTACTCTCTGCGACAGTACCCACTAGGCTGAACGTGTTGACCATCCTAGTTACTCTTAGTCCATGTGGATGATGCGTTACGGTTTAGAAGGCTGAAAGCGGCCCCTAGGCGATGTCAGATCT
>JBBSRY010000050.1:0-8467 GCA_038242595.1 Mycobacteriales bacterium | reverse complement strand
TCCTTGGTGCGCACGGCCGAATGCAGGCCAGGTTGACCGATGGGACGGTCGTGATTGCGCAGCTCAGCTCGGTGGCTACCGCGGCCCTGACCATCGGCGAGTCGGTATCGGTGGAGTTGGCACCAGTAGCGGCGTTGGCGGTGGCGCAGTAGCGGTTCCGTTCGCCGCCATCGAACTTTTTGGTAATTCCCGCGTCACCGCGTTGATCCACCCGCTGGAGTTTGGTTCTCGGCGAGTAAGACCAAAAGTGGCGCGGGAATTGCCATTTCTCGGCATCATGAGACCAGGCGAATCGGAGGGGTTTATCTCATGACACACAATTCATCTCCCGGCATTTCTCCGCGCGCGCCCAGGGTGCGCTCACCATGGCCGCTTGCGATCGCCGGGTTGGTGGCGGTGCTGCTGATCGGCGGCGGTGCTTACGCGCTGGGCGGCGGAGCAAATGTGGCCGGCGCGCCCAGTCGTGATGCAGCGGTGGCATCGGAGCTCTTGGGGTCGATGATGTCCGATAGCAGCCAGGCCGATGCGCGGGAGACAATGTCGACCCAGGCCAGAGAAAGCACGTCTACCTCCACGACTACGACCAGCGCCACTGCCCAACCTGGGGTTGATGCCTCAAAAGCGACATCGCTGGCTGCTTTCGGTGGGCTTCAGGGACTGGAAGAGGCTGCCAATGACGAAGGGCGGCTCAATATCATTGCGCTCCCGCCGGGATGGATCAACTACCGCCAGGTAATTGATACCTTCAGAGCAAAATATCCGGGGATCGAAGTGGTCGAGCAACAACCGAATGCTTCCAGCATCGAGGAAATTGAGGCGGCAGATGAATTCCGGGGTACCGAGGACGCACCGGACGTCTTTGACGTCAGTCGATCGGTGGCGGAGAGCTCTGAGTCCTATTTTGCGCCCTACAAAGTAGCTGCCTGGGGTTCGGTGCCGGGCGGTAACTACAAAGAAGAGAACGGTCTTTGGGTGACCGATTACGCGGGAACCATGACGATCGGTTATGACGCTGCCAAATTTGGCGAGATCACCCTGCTGGAGAATCTGCTGGACCCGAAGTTTGCCGGCCAGATCGCACTGACAAACGATCCGAGGGAGTACATCTCGGCTTACAACGCGGTGGTGATGTGTTCACTCACCAATGGTGGTTCGCTGGATGACATTTCTAAGGGTGTCGATTTCTTCTTCGCGGTGAAGACTGCCGGCAACCTGGCGCCGGTGACGGAGGAATCCAGTTTTGATCGGGTGGCGTCCGGCGAGGTTGGTCTGATCTTCGACTGGAGTTACAACATGGCCGCCTACGACCCACCGGCCGGAAGTGATTGGCGCTACTTCATTCCGACCGATTCAGTGATCGGTGCCTATTACAACCAGGCCATCAATATCGATGCACCGCACCCGGCGGCCGCACGTCTGTGGCAGGAATTCCTGTTCACTCCGGAGGCGCAGAATCTGTGGCTGGCCGGCGGTGCCAATCCGGTCCTGCAGGAGACGATGAAGGCCACCGGGGCCGTCGACCCGGCTGCCCAGGACCGGGCAATCAGCAAGCAGGCGCCGCAGGTCCAGTCGCAACAGCAGATCGGCGACGGATTCAAATACTTGGACGCGAACTGGTCCAAGATCACCGGCTAGCGTTGCTGGTCCGTCTCCAGACCTGTCGGCCAGGTTCTTATGCCGGTCGAAGTGGTTGCGCAGGCGAGCGCCTGGAGACCCCCCATTCGGCGTGAAAGACTCAACCCATGACTGTCGACATTGCCGTCCTTCTCGAGTTGGCGATCCGGGCTGCGCGTGCGGCCGGCGCCGAACTGCTCTCCCGCTACGGCAATATCGAGGGCCTTGATCTGAAAAGCTCTGCCACCGACCCGGTTTCTGACGCCGATCGGGCGGCCGAGGACTTGCTCGTCACGATGATCACCGCCGAGCGACCGGCGGATGGCTTTATCGGTGAGGAAGGCGCCGACGTCAACTCCAGATCCGGCATCACCTGGGTCATCGACCCGTTGGACGGCACCGTTAACTACCTGTATCAGCTTGATAATTTCGCTGTCAGTGTGGCGGCCGAGGACATTGATGGCGCGCTGGTGGGAGTTGTTTATGACCCGGTGCGCAATGCGCTGTTTTCGGCAACACGTGGAGGCGGCGCCTTCCGCGACGGAAAGGCGTTACGGTGCGCCGCGGCGGTGCCGGCCTCGGTCGCCCTGGTGGCCACCGGATTTGGGTACAGCGCCGAACGTCGCCGAACCCAGGGAGCGGTAGTAGCCCGATTACTCCCACAAGTGCGCGATATCCGTCGTATCGGTAGTGCGGCGCTGGATCTGTGCGCGGTGGCCGGCGGCGCCGTCAACGGATATTTCGAAGAGGGCGTGCAGCGCTGGGATATCGCAGCCGGGGCGCTGATTGCCACCGAGGCAGGAGCAAAAGTCACCAAGTTCACGCCCACCGGTGTCTCCCGCGGTGTACTGGCTGCGGCTCCAACACTTCACTCAGAGCTCGTCGAGATAATTTGCGCTGCGGCAGCATAACGGCGCAATCCAACGATTGGACGGTTCAACCGTCAGGCGTACAGGGTTCGGTCGTCGAAGTTACGCCGTTTGTAGGACTACAACCCGAATGACATCAGCACTGAATTGATAAGAACATCAGCGGCGACCGACGCAACGGGTCAGACCCGACATTTCACCTGGATCGTTGGGCGGTCCCGGCCCCATTCGGGTGGTCGATTCCACCGGTTCGTCATGCGTGGGAAGAATCCTCGCAGTCTTCTCTGGACGTTCAGCGCAGCCTCGTCTACGTTCATCAGATTCCCCCAGGATCGTAAAGCAGGCGTTAAGTTCGCCCCGCGAATACGACTGCGCAATCGGTGTTTTCGAACGAGGAGTCTTGTGTGAAAAGTCCGGCCCGGAGTAAAGCAACTTTCACTGCAGAATCAGGTCTCAAAGAATCTCTGCGCAAAACACTCCGGGCAGGTGTCGCACTGACACTCGGCGCCGGCTTCCTGGTCGGCGTTCCGACAACGGCATCGGCAGCGGTTGATCCGTCGGCGCAGGTGGTCATCAATGAGGTGTACGGCGGCGGCGGAAACAGCGGCGCAACCTACAAACAAGACTTTGTCGAGTTGTACAACAAGGGCGCCGCGTCGGTAGATCTGAGCGGCTGGTCGATCCAGTACGGCTCGGCGGCCGGGTCGGTCCCGACCGTTGGCCAAAATGTTGCTCTCACGCCACTCACCGGCACCATCGAGCCCGGCGGCTATTTCCTCATCGGTCAGGCCACCGGCACCGGTGGAACCGTCGATATCGCTCCCGATGTCACCGGCACCATTGCCATGAGCAGTACGAACGCCAAGATTGCGCTGGTTTCCGATTCAACTCAGTTGAACTGCGAAAGCGGTTGCGGTGAAGTAGCCTCCGTAGTCGATTTTGTCGGTACGGGAACAGCGAATGACTTCGCCGGTGCCGCGGCGCCGGCGATGAGCAACAGCGCCTCGGTGTCGCGCACCGATTCCGTCAACACGGCGAACAACGGCGCCGACTTCACTGCCGGTGCCCCGACCCCCACCGCATCCGGGGCGGTACCGGCAGAGCCTCAAGAGCCGGGTGACCCAACAGTTCTCACCATCGCGCAGATCCAGGGAACCGGCCCAGCCTCGCCTGTGGTGGACACCCTGGTCACCACCTCCGGTGTGGTGACCGCGGCCTACCCAACTGGGGGATATTTCGGATATGTCCTGCAGGTACCCGGCGAGCCTGATACCGAGTCCGACGCTTCGCAGGCCATCTACATCTATCAACCGGCCACCACACCGCCTACCGATCTTCCGGTCGAGATCGGGCAGACGGTCCAAGTCACCGGCACGGTCCGAGAATTCAACACTCTGACCGAGATCGAAGTGGCGGCAGTAGATGTCGAGGTACTGGCGGATGCGGAGGCGGTAACGCCACTGCTCACCGGGTGGCCGACAACAGTCGAGGGCAGGGAGTCCCTGGAGTCGATGTTGATCGAGCCCGATGGAGACTTCACCATCACCAACACCTACAGCACCAATCGATATGGCGAACTTGGTCTGGCTTTTGGCGACACCCCGCTGCTGCAGCCGACCGATAGATATCCTGCCGGTTCCCAGGCTGCCACCGACCTGGAGGCGGAGAACGCCGGGCGGGCCGTGACCTTGGATGACGGCTCGTCCGCCGACTTCCTGCCCGGCCCACTGCCGCCACCGTTGATCCCGCCGTACATTTCGCTCGACGATCCGGTACGGGTCGGAGCGGGCATCTACTTCGATCAGCCGGTGATCGTTGACTACCGTGTTGGTACCTGGCGTCTGCAACCGACCTCACCGGTCACCTACGACAATGCTGCAGAGTTCGTCAGCTTCGAGAACACTCGCACCGATGCACCCAGCCAAACAGCGCTGGGCGGCGACTTCAAGGTTGCCTCCTTCAACGTTCTCAACTACTTCACCACGCTGGGCAGCACGGTCGCCGGGTGCACCTTCTACGCTGATCGCACCGGTGATGGCGTCACGGTCAACCGCTGTCCCAGTGACAACGGACCCCGTGGTGCTTGGGACCCCGAGGATCTGCAGCGACAGCAGGCAAAGATCGTCGCCGCCATCAACGAACTCGATGCCTCCGTGGTCGGACTGATGGAGATCGAGAACTCCGCTGTGGTCGACGGTGTCGCCGACGAAGCGGTCGGCGCCCTGGTGGCAGCCCTCAACGAGGATGCCGACGGCGACAAGTGGGCCTTCGTGCCATCATCGACCGAACTACCCGGGGTCGCAGAGATGGATGTGATCAGCAACGCGATCATCTATCAACCAGAACTCCTGACACCGCTGGGTGAGTCGCGCGCGCTCGGTACCCAAAGTGCCGTCGGGCAGGCCTTTGAGAATGCTCGCGAGCCGATCGGCCAGGCCTTCATCCCGGCAGCGGGCGGTGAACCGTTCTTCTTTGCGGTCAACCACTTCAAGTCCAAGAGCGCCGGCGGCGCGCCAAATGCACCGGACCCCAATGCCAACGGACAGCAGGGTGCGTGGAACGGCGATCGGATCGCGCAGGCGAGCGCACTCAACAGTTGGATCAACGACACCGTGCTGCCGTCCTATTCCGAAGCCGCAGCGCCGGTGACAGACGCGTTCCTGGTGGGAGATTTCAACTCCTACACCCAGGAAGACTCGATGCAGGTGCTGTACACGGCGGGCTATGAAAATCTGGGTCCGGTCGATGAGTACACCTATAGTTATTCGGGTCTGAGCGGATCTCTTGATCATGTCCTGGCCAACGCGGCCGCTGCTGACCGGGTGAGCGATGCTCAGGTGTGGAACATCAACGCACCGGAGTCCCTGGCGTTGGAGTACAGCCGTTACAACTATCAGGGCGCGACGTACTACAACGAAAGCCCCTTCCGCTCCAGCGATCACGATCCGGTCGTTGCCGGCGTCCAGAACGGCGATGCCGCCCCGGGCACGGTAAATATCAACCTGTTGAACATCAACGACTTTCATGGCCGCATTGATGCCAACACGGTTCAGTTCGCCGGCACTATCGAGGAGTTGCGCGCGGCCGAAGGTGAGGACAGCTCACTGTTCCTATCAGCGGGTGACAATATCGGCGCCTCATTATTTGCCTCCAGCAGCGCCGACGATCAGCCGACCATCGATGTCTTGAACGCTCTGGACCTGGCCGCCTCTGCGGTGGGAAATCACGAATTCGACCAGGGCTTCGACGATCTGACGGATCGGGTCGTCGGTGACCCGGCCAATGCCGCCTGGGACTACTTGGGCGCGAATGTCTATGAAAAGGGCACCACCACAACGGCTTTGCCGGAGTACGCGATCTTCACCGTCAGTGGATTGGAGGTGGCAGTGATCGGCGCCGTCACCCAGGAAACTCCGACGCTGGTTTCACTGGGTGGAATCGCCGAACTCGACTTCGGTAATCCGGTTGAGGCAGTTAACCGGGTTGCGGCGCAACTGTCCGACGGCAACCCCGCCAACGGGGAAGCAGATGTCGTCATCGCCGAATTTCATGAGGGCGCCGGCGCCGGCATCCCGGATGGTTCGACCCTGGAGGAGGAGGTTGCGCTGACGGATTCCGTGCTCGCCGAGATCATCACCACCACGTCCGCCGACGTTGATGCGATCTTCAACGGTCACACGCACAAGCAGTACGCCTGGGACGCACCGATTCCGGGTGTTGCAGGCAAGACCCGTCCGGTGCTGCAGACCGGTTCGTACGGTGAATTCATCGGCCAGATCGTGCTCACCGTGCAAGAGGGCACCGGTGACGTGGTCAGTTACACCAAGGGCAATATTGCTCGCAGCACGGCTACCGACGAAGAACTGATCCAGGAGTATCCGCGTGTGGCGCAGGTAGACGACATCGTTGATGCCGCGTTGGCCGCTGCAGATATTGTCGGCGCGGTTCCGGTCGGTAGCGTCACCGCCGATATCACCACCGCCTACTCCGGTGGGTCCTACGTGGATGGCGTGTACACCGGTTCCGGCCCGTTGCCGAGCACCGGTCGAGACGATCGTTCCAAGGAATCCGCGCTGGGTAATCTGGTGGCGAACTCGTTGGTGGACAGTCTTTCTGAGCCGGCACGTGGCGGCGCCACCATCGGTGTGGTCAACCCGGGTGGTCTGCGCAATGAGCTTTATTACGATCAGGACGGGGTGATTACCTACGCCGAGGCGAATGCGGTGTTGCCATTTGTGAATAACCTATGGACCGTGACCTTGAGTGGTGACCAGTTCAAGACCCTGCTGGAACAGCAGTGGCAGACTGCTGAACTCCCGTCGGAACCGGCACCGTCCAGGCCTTATCTGCAGTTGGGCGTTTCGGATAACGTCAGTTACACCTACGACGACGCGGCCGCGGCGGGATCCAGGATTACCTCGATCACGGTGGATGGTGTGCCGATCGACCCGGCGGGCAGCTACCGGATTGGTACTTTCTCGTTCCTGGCCGAAGGTGGCGATAACTTCCGGATCTTCCGGGACGGCGCCGACGTCAAGGACTCCGGTTTGATCGATCGTGATGCCTGGATTCAGTACCTGACCGACAATCCTGACCTCTCACCCAATTTCGCCCGTCGCGCGGTGGGGGTCTGGGGTGTCGACACCAATCCGGCAGCGGGCGAGACGATGACATTCACCGTGTCCGGTCTGGATCTGACCAGCCTCGGCGCCCCAGAGAACAGCGGGCTGACGATCTCGCTGGCCAGCGGTGAAGGCGCACCCCTGCGGTCGCTACCCTTCTCGGTCAAGGCCCCGGTGGATGCTGATCTCGGCACCGCGATAGTTTCCGATGGGGCAGCGACCGTCACGGTCGCCATTCCGGCTTCGGCCTCTGGGCTGCACCGGCTGGTCCTCGTTGCGGGGCCCAGCGGGACGACGGTGACATTGCCGCTGTTGGATATCGAGGCAGTGGCTCCGCCCACCACCAGCACCAGCACCCCACCCACCAGCACCCCGCCCACGGATCCGTCGCCCACGGATCCGTCCGGCAGTGAGTCGAGTTCGCCCACCGCGCCTACTTCGACCAGCGCATCGCCCACCGGTTCCAATCCGACGGTGCCGGGCGGCAAGGGCACCCTGAGCAACACCGGTGTTTCGGCGTCGCTGATGCCGCTGGCGATGTATGCGGTGTTGCTGTTGGTAATTGGCGCCGGCTTCCTTCTGGGCGCCCAGCGTAGGACGAGTAGTGGTTGGGCCGCCGCGGACCGGGATCAGTCCCGTCGCCGGGGCCGCCGTCACTGATCTGTCTACTGGAAGTTGCGCCGCCCCCTCCCCCCGGACGGATGGAGGGGGCGGCGCTCGCATGTCAGACAGCCGTACCGCGATGGCGAGCGATCAAACTCCGATAGTGATCAAAACTAGCCCGTGGCGTTCGGGTCTGGCTGACCGGATCCACCTCGACCAGACCCATTTTTCTGGTCAACCCCTCGGCGAACTCCCAACCATCAAGTAGCGACCAGTGCTGGTACTCCCGAACATCAGCCCCCGCAGCGATGGCCGCGTCGACCGCACCCACATGGGCATCCAGAAATTCGCAGCGCGAACGATCATCCAGACCGGCGTGGGTTTGAGTTCCGTTCTCGGTGACCTGTAGCGGTGGGAGGCCCGGATAGCGATTGGTCAGCGCGAGTAGGACATCGGTCAGGGCCTGCGCCTGGATGGGCCAGTCGAAGGCGTCCACCGGGGTTCCAGCGGACGGGTCGGCAAAGGTGAACGGGATGGTCGCGTTGTCCGGTGCGTGCGCCACGGTGACGGGGTGGTAGAAATTCACCCCATAAAAATCCAAGGCGACTGCTGCTGTCGCGGCGTCTTCCTCGGAAGCAAAACACATCGCGCTGCTGGTTGATCCAATGCGGGTGAGTGCACTGAGTTCGGCGGGGAACCCGAGTCCGAAGAGTGGGTCGGTGAAGGCCCGATTGTGCAGAACCTCATAGACGTGGGCGG
>JBBSRY010000049.1:0-8575 GCA_038242595.1 Mycobacteriales bacterium | reverse complement strand
AGTTGGATGCCGAACCGGTCCCACAGTTCCGCCCATGTTCTTTCGTGGTCAGCCAGCAAGACCTCGAACGCGGGGGCCCGATCGATCCTGAACCCAACTTCCAGAGCGGCGGTGGAAACAGCGCGGTCTCGGGAGGTCGCTACGGCGGCGGTCTTCTCGACTGTTGCCGGTGTGCCTCGTTTCAGGCTCAGAGTGATCTCATGTCCAACGGAAGTGTTCTCTCTGATTATCTGGCGGTCGACGACTGTGCCACCGGCTTTGACATCAGTGCGAATAGCCGTCGCGATCGTGATCCCGGACTGGTTAGTGGTCGACTCGTAGATTACCGTTTCGCGGTCGAGCTCCGTGCACCCGGTTGGTACCAGATGCTCGTGCGCCAAAGCACGATCTGCTGCCACGTTGCGGTTGGCCACGGCACCATTAATCGCCGAGCGGACAGTCACCTCTCCAGACCAGTCCTCGGCCTCAAGGGTGACTTCCAAGGCCGCCAGATGTGGTTCTGCCAGAGAATGGAATTGCTGGGACGTGACCCGAGTGGTCCTGCCTGCCGTGTCGCGGTAGCGGTTAGTACGGGTCAAAATCCCGCGGCGCAGATCCAGGTCCTGATGATGACTGAGCATCTCTGCAATACCTGGTCGCAGGATGAGGCCACCCTCAGCTTGGACGTTCAGGAAAGCCCAGTCGGGAGCGTTGACCAAGTGCTCGGTTTCGACGGTTCGCCCGTACAGCTCAGTGCGGAGCCGGTTGTAGATGCCCGCCAGGTAGGTCCCCGGGTAGTGAACGCCATCCGCGGTGCTGCCGGGTACAGTGCCGCGCGTGGCCCAGTACCCGTTGCCTAGGGTGCACAGTGCCTCCCTGGTTCCTTCCTGTGCTGGGTCGAATCGGTCATAGACCAAGTTCCACGTTCCTGGCGTGCCGACCTTGGCCCCGCCCGACCACGACGCATCCTTGTGCGCGACAAGACCCAGAAGCTTCGGCCGCAGGTCGGCCAGATCCTCGACGACCACGTCAGCACCGGCCGCGGCCAACTGCTCGCGGGTACCGGTGCGGTCCACACCCACCACTAGGCCGAACTGGCCGGTGATCCCGGCTTTGACCCCGGCGGCGGCATCTTCGATCACGACGGCGTCGGCCGGTGCCACTTGGAGGCGGCGAGCCGCCTCCAAGAACATAGCCGGATCCGGTTTTCCCGGCAAGGCCATACGGACCGCATCCGTTCCGTCAACCCGGATCGGGAACAGGTCTGCAATGCCGGCAGAATCGAGGACAGCCCCGCTGTTGCGGCTGGAGGTCACCAGTGCAACGGGCACCTGCTCGGCAAGCAAAGCCCGCAGTAGCGCCAACGCATCGGCAAAGACTTTCACACTGTCGCTGTCCAACTCCGCGTTGAAAAAACCCTGCTTGCGGGCTGCCAAGCCATTGACGGTGAGTTGCGTGGGCCCGTCGTTGGTGCTGCCCTCGGGCAGGGTGATCCCTCGCGAGGCCAAGAACGTTCTCACCCCGTCCTCCCGGGTGCGCCCGTCAACGAAAGTGCGGTAGTCCTGCTCCATATCGAAGGGTGCCTGCTCGATGCTGATTCGGGGCAACGACTGGTCGAAGAGCGCCTTCCACGCCGCCGCATGCACACCAGCGGTGTCCGTGACCACCCCATCCATATCGAAGATGACGGCGGCAAAGTCGGTGATTTTATCGGCGATGGTGCCGTCGCTTCCACGCCCGGGCTGCGTCCACAGGTGCTCCAAGTGCATTACGAATCCTCAGCCACCGGTGCAGCCGTCCGGGCGTGTGGCCAGGTCCAGTTGCTGATCACTGGATCGTCCTCACCATGGGCCCGGGTCCAGGCGCGAGCCCGGACGCGCTCATCGTTCATCCTCTGACGCAACCCGGCAGCCCTCTCGCCTAAGCCTGGGACCCTGTCAATGACGTCAATGACGAGGTGGAACCGGTCTAGGCCGTTTAGCATGACGATATCGAACGGAGTGGTCGTAGTTCCTTCCTCCAAGAAACCGCGCACGTGGAAATTTTGGTGGTTTGTCCGGCTGTAGGTGAGGCGGTGGATCAGTGCAGGGTAGCCGTGATAGGCAAAGATCACCGGCTGACCGGAAGTAAAGATCGCGTCAAACTCGGCCCCCGGCAGCCCGTGCGGATGCTCAGTATCCGGCTGCAGACGCATGAGATCAATCACATTGACCACCCGAACAGTCAACTCTGGTAAGTGCTGGCGCAGCATGTCCACAGCCGCAAGAGTTTCCAGGGTAGGGACATCTCCGGCACACGCCATCACCACATCGGGTAGTGGGCTTGCAGCGCCAGCCACAGCGCCAGCCACAGCACCAGTGGCAGCGGCTTCGTTGCCTGCCCATGCCCATATGCCCAGGCCACGCCGGCAGTGAAGTTCAGCTTCATCCATCGAGAGATAGGACAGCGAAGGCTGCTTCCCGGCGACGATGAGGTTGATGTAGTTGCGGCTGCGCAGGCAATGATCGGCAACTGAGAGCAGCGTGTTGGCATCCGGCGGAAGGTACACTCGGACGATTTCGGCCTTTTTGTTGACCAGATGGTCAATGAAGCCCGGGTCCTGGTGGGAAAAACCATTGTGGTCCTGGCGCCAAACATGGGATGTCAGCAGATAGTTCAGCGAAGCTATCGGACGTCGCCATGCAATTTCGTTGGCAACCTTGAGCCATTTGGCGTGCTGGTTCACCATCGAGTCGACGATGTGGATAAACGCCTCATAGCAGGAGAACATTCCGTGCCGACCGGTCAGTAGATAGCCTTCCAACCAGCCCTGACACAAGTGCTCAGAGAGGACTTCCATAACCCGGCCGGAAGTGGCCAGATGTTCGTCCGTGGGCAGTCGGATACCTTCCCAGACGCGGTCGGTTGACTCAAAGACAGCACCGAGCCTGTTACTGAGCGTCTCGTCCGGACCCATCAGGCGGAAGTTATCAGGGTTGTCCCGGATTACGTCGCGGAGGTACGTACCCAGAACGCGAGTCGCCTCGGCAAAGTCGGTCCCCGGCGAATCGAGCGTGACAGCGTATCTGCGGTAGTCCGGCAGACGAAGCGGCACCAGTTGCGTGCCACCGTTGGTGACCGGGTTCGCGCTCATTCGACGGGTTCCGGCTGGTGCCAACTCTGCTAACTCAGGCCGCAACGCCCCGTTCTCATCGAAGAGTTCCTCAGGGCGGTACGAGCGCAACCATTCTTCGAGTTGACGGAGATGCGCGGGTTGCTCCCGAAGACCGGTCAGGGGTACCTGGTGGGACCGCCAGCTATTTTCGGTCGGCAGTCCGTCAACCTCCTTCGGACCTGTCCAACCCTTTGGTGTGCGCAGCACGATCATCGGCCACCGTGGACGGTCCATGACGCCGAGATCTCGCGCCTCACGCTGAATTCGACCGATTTCCTTCACCACGTCGTCCATGACGGAGGCTAAACGCTGGTGCACGACCTCGGGGTCGTCACCTTCGACTAGGTACGGTCGGTGCCCGTAGCCTTCTAGCAAACTGGTCAACTCGTCGTCGGGGATGCGCGCCAACACGGTGGGGTTAGCGATCTTGTATCCATTCAGATGAAGGATCGGTAGCACCGCCCCGTCATGGACCGGATCCAGGAATTTGTTGGAGTGCCAGCTGGCCGCCAATGGTCCGGTCTCGGCTTCCCCGTCCCCGATGACACAGGCCACCAGCAAATCAGGGTTATCGAAGGCCGCCCCATACGCGTGCATCAGCGAATACCCGAGCTCGCCCCCCTCATGGATGGACCCAGGTGTTTCGGGCGCTACGTGGCTGGGGATACCACCGGGAAAGGAAAACTGGCGAAATAGCTTCCGGATCCCGTCAGCGTTCCGGGTCACCTCCGGATAGACCTCGCTGTAGGTGCCGTCCAAATAGGCGTTGGCAACTATGCCGGGACCGCCATGGCCTGGACCGGTAACATACATGGCGTTCAGGTCTTGGGAGTTGATCACCCGGTTCAGGTGTGCGTAGATGAGGTTCAGCCCCGGGGCGGTTCCCCAATGGCCCAGCAGGCGCGGCTTGATGTGCTCGAGAGTCAGGCGTTCGCGCATCAAAGGGTTGTCCAGAAGATAAATCTGCCCCACTGATAGGTAGTTCGCCGCCCGCCACCACGCGTTGAGTTGTGCGAGCTCTTCCGGGTCAAGTGGTCCTTGCGTTGCTGCCTGTGCTGGGTTGGTCTCTTGATTTGACATCAGTTTCTCCTTGAATTCGGGGAGCACGAGCGGATTCGTATCGGGTTGTGTTTCAGCGGCTGCCCACCGGAGAGGACTCCGGCGCGGTGTGGACGGCCAGAGCGTGAGCTGGTTGATCCGGAGGCCGAAGCCGTTTGAGAAGCAGGGCATTCAGCGCAACAATCAGGCTCGAACCCGATATAAAAGTCGCGGCAATATCGGGGATCGGGATTACGCGAGACCGGACAAAAATATCTGCAGCGATCGGGAATGCGATGACGTAGTCGCAGGTGGAGTGCCCCTCGTTGTCTTCCAATTGAACGTCTCACTACTTTCTCAACGCTGCTCTGAGTCGAAGTCCACCACGGTGTGCTGTGCGGCCTATCAGGAAGAGAGCGAAGTGGGCGGGCAGTATGCGAGCCGCGATGCAACGAATAGAGCCATTTTCGACTAGCGACCCTCATTTAGTGCCGTCGAGCTCAGCGTCAGCCCCATTTGCAACCGCGGCACCGCCCGGTACGCAGCTGCAATAGGCCGCCGCCGTTTGCCGAGCGCAAGTGCTGAACTGGCCCCTGTTTGCGATTGGCGTGGACGATTGAGTGTTAATCGAGACACATCGTGCCTCTCGCTTCACTATCGCCATTGAGGTGGCACTGTTCCAAAATTCCAATCGCGGCAGCGACTGCTGAGTAAAAGCCGACAAGTTGCGGACGCGTTGCATCATTCCTTGACATCGACGACCATCGGCGAGCCACCGGCGCCCTCTGTTTCCACGTTTCAATTAGTGACGTGGTGGTTGATGGGGCAGTGGATAAGCCATGTCCCCGGCTGCCGGGCGGACGACTTTTGAAAGCGGGCTCCGTTGACGCATGATAACGGCGACGGGATTGGTGGCCAGGCCCGGTAGCACCGCCAATACCCATTGCGTCCTCTCAACGAGTCAACATTCCCCCTTCTCATTCCACTGCACTGTGAGTAGTCTGCTTGACATACCCCCGTGGGGTACAACGTGGCCCGGTTTTGGTGACGGGATCGTCGACAGGAAGCTGGCGCTATGGGATTTCTTCTTCTCCTTGCGGTGGCCTTAGTTCTATTCGGCGTGCTCTTTGGGGTGTCGTCACGAGTTCGCATCTCGCCGGGTGTGCTTGTTCAGGAACCCTTTTTGTCAGGTTTGGCAGTGACCGAGCACGCAGTGTCCCGTTTCCACGTGCGCTGGTACACCATCGCGATCGTGTTTCTGGTGTTCGATATGGAAATGGTGTTCATGTACCCCTGGGTGCTGGTTGTTCGAGAGACGGGAGTAGGTTCTGTGGTCGAAATGTTCGCGTTCCTGGCCATCCTGCTAGCGGCGATCGTTTATGCCTGGCGTGAGGGCGTTTTCCGATGGAGCTGACCGGAGCACTGTTGCGATTTTCCGTTCCCCGAGCGTTTGTGGTTGTGGCACCTGGGTACACCGATGTTCGACTAGGTGTGGAGTGCGAACTGAGGAAGCGCGGTTGGGCGCAGTCGCTTACCCCGGCGGACGCCGACATGCTTGTTATCTGTGGGGATGGCGGCGAAAGGTTCGCCGAGTCGGTTGATCGGGTATGGGAGCAGACGCCTGCGCCACGAACATCGCTTCGCATAGTGGAGTTCGACACGATCGCCCGAAGTTTTGACGCTGCTCGAGCGGCATTGTGTGACGTTTCCACTCTGCGCGTTGATGCGATCGAACGCAGGATGGTGAGCGGGCGCGTCGCGCGTGGATCCGACATGGGCGATAGCAAGCACGCTGACTCCCACGCAAATGCGCACAGTCACAACATGGACGCCGACATGGACATAGATATGGACGCCGACATGGACATGAGCATGGATCTCCCCGGCGGCATCGCGATGGCAGATAGGGGTCCTGACCGTGACGGACTGAAACTCGACCAGCTTCATGTTTCCCTTGGCCCTATGCTGCCGGATTGGCCTACCGGACTTGTTCTGCGCTTGGTGCTGCAGGGGGACATCGTGCAGTCGGCTGAGCTGGAAATCGTCGTCGGCCGCCGCGACTCGTCCTTCTGGCTCGAGGCTGAAGCCAACACCGAGGATGCTTCCCAGATTCGGGCAGCCGCCGCAGCCGACTCGCTACAGAGGTTTCTGGGCGTCGCAGGCTGGAAGAGCGCGGCCGCAACCGGTCGCTGGTTGCGCGATGAGTTGCTGGCACCTGGCGCGGATGTGCTTGCCAAACCACGGTTTGTGCGCTGGATTCGGCGCGTTCGTCGGTCGCGAGTGTTGCGCTGGTCGATGAATGGCCTTGGTCTGGTTGGGCAGGATACGCCCGACCAGCTTCACGGGGACGTGTCGGCGCGGTATCTGCGATGGGCAGAGGAGATTGCTTCCGTGCTGAGCGCCCCTGTTGTTGCTGGACAGCCGGTTGCCGTGCCTTGGGGGTTGCAACGAGCGGAGCGCGCACGCGCCGCCCTCACGTTGTTGCCGACCATGCTCGTTGGCCAGGAGTTCACGGCCGCGCGGCTAATCGTTGCCTCGTTTGACCCCGATCTAGAGGCGTTGCACTCGCACGCAGTCCCGGATTCGCATGACTGACACCGCAACGTTTAGTACCCTCGCGGTTGTCGGTCTGCTCGTGATCTTCGCGTATGCGGCAGCCGCCACCGCCGCAGTGATGCGGGCCAGACACGCCGGGGCGCCGTGGTCTGGCGCGTGGGCTGCCCCGGCGCGGGAGGTCGCACGGCTTCTGGTGGGGCAGCGAACCGCCGTTGTCGGTTCCGACCGGTTGCTGGCACGTATCGGCGGGCTGCTGCTCCCGATCGCCGCAATCCTGGCACTGCTGGTGCTGCCGCTTGGCTCACACGCTTTGAACGATCTTCCCGTCGGTGTTGTCTGGTTCAACTCCATGGAAGTGATGGCCTGGGTCGCAGTGTGGATGGTCGGTTGGGGGTCAAACTCGGCGTGGGGCGTGGTTGGCGCGAACCGTTTTCTTTCCCAGGGTCTCGCCTATGAACTACCGCACATGTTTGCGCTAATCACGGCGGCCGTCGGTGCCGGTTCGCTGCGGGTGAGTGATATCGCCGCAGCCCAGTCCGGCCAGCTTTGGTTTGTGGTGGTGATGCCGGCGGCGTTCCTCGTGTATCTGATCTCGATGATGGGTTTCTCGTTCTGGGGCCCATTCGACCAGACCGTAGGGCGGGATATCGTGGGCGGGGTTGCCGCGCAACTCTCCGGTGTCGATCGACTCGTCTTTCTCGGGGGCCGGTACCTGATGCTGACAATCGGCAGTGCCATGGCGGTGCCGCTGTTTCTCGGTGGCGACGCTGGCCCGCTCCTGCCCGGGTGGGTCTGGCTTGTGGTGAAGACGGCTGCGGTGTTGGGGGTACTGGTGTGGCTGGGCCAGCGTGTGCCGACGATTCGGATGGAACGGTTTGCCGAGATCAGTTGGGTCGTACTGCTACCAGTGACAATCCTGCAAGCGCTGGTGGTATCAATTTTCGTTGTGGTGGGATGGATGTGAGTGGCGATGTTTGAGGCAATCGTGTTCTGGATTTGCGCGGTCGGCTCGGTGGCGGCCGGTACTGCGGTCTTCCGGGTGGATTCGATGGCCCGTGCCACGTTCGCGTTGCTTGCCTCGTTCATTCTCGCGGCCGTCCCGATTCTGCTCCTCGAACTGACATATCTGGGTCTGGTGATCATCCTGATGATGGTCATGGAGATGATGATCATGTTGGTCTTCATGCTCATGTACATGATGAATCCGGCAGGGCTGATGCCGATGAAGATGGTGCACAACAACCGGATGTCGCTGATCGTCGCCGTGGTCGTCTTCGCTGTGCTTGCCGGTGGCGCGCTGGTCACGCAGTGGCCGCAAACTGGCCGCGCATCCACAGTGGAACCAACCAAAGCGTTGGGGCTAGACATCATGGGTCCGCACATGCTGGTCATGGTGATCATTGGGGTCGTGCTGTTCGCGACGATGGTTTCGGTGATCGTCCTCTCGACGGCTCACGGTCGTTACGACCGATTCGGTGACGATTTGCGGACCACGCCACCGAAAGATCCAGTACGAGGGGGGCTGGGCCGATGACGCTTCAGCTGTTTCTGATCCTGGCTGCCGCCCTGTTCGCGTTGGGGTTGTATGGACTGTTGAGCCAGCAGTCGATCGTGATGATCATGATGGGACTTGAGCTCGCGATCAACGGCATCATCGTTGCTGCAGCAGCCGTCTGGTATTTTCTGGTCCCGGGAAGCCCGGATGCCCAGACTGTGGTGCTCGTGGCAATTACCGCCATGGCGGTAGAGATGGCGATGGGTTTTGCGGTGACGACAGCCATTTTTCGCACCCAGGATGTGGACATGGTGGACTCTGCCTCGGACCTGAAGGGTTAGCCGACCATGGTT
>JBBSRY010000048.1:0-8634 GCA_038242595.1 Mycobacteriales bacterium | reverse complement strand
ATGAAGGTGATCAGTCGTTCCTTCTCGCCCAACACGGTCGCCACCTGATAGGCACCGATGTGCTGGGTGATGCCACCGGCTTCTTTGTCCATCACATTCGTCTGGCGGATGGCATCCAACAGTCGGGTCTTACCGTGATCGACGTGACCCATGACGGTCACTACCGGCGGACGGATCTGGAGATCGTCTTCGCCACCATCGTTCTCGCCATAGGCCAAATCGAAGGTGTCCAGCAATTCGCGATCTTCTTCGTCCGGCGAGACGATTTCGATCTCGTAACCCATTTCGCCGCCGAGCAGTTCCAGCAGATCATCGGAGACTGACTGGGTGGCGGTCACCATCTCACCGAGGTGGAACAGTGCCTGCACCATCGAGGCCGGGTTGGCATCGATCTTGTCGGCGAAGTCGGCCAGCGAAGAGCCACGAACCAGCCGGATTGTGGCGCCGTTACCGCGGGGCAGCGTGATGCCGCCTACCGAGGGGGCCTGCATGTTGTCGAATTCCTGCCGACGCTGCTTCTTGGACTTGCGTCCCTTGCGCGACGGGCCGCCCTGCCGACCAAAGGCGCCGGCTGCGCCACCACGACCACGGGCACCGCCGCCTGGACGTGAAGGGCCGCCGGTGCTTGGAGCACCACCGGTACTGGGACCACCGGCGTTGCCGCGGTAGCCACCACCGGCCCCGGGTGCGCCACCGGGCGCGGACCGATAACCACCGGCACCGGGAGCGCCACCCGGAGCACCCGGACGGGGACCGCCGGGACCACCGGTACCGGGGCGACCACCCGGAGCACCTGGACGCGGACCGCCCGGAGCACCTGGACGACCACCCGGAGCTGCGCCGGGAGCGCCACCCGGACGGCTCTGCGGCGGACGCGGAACACCCGGGACGCCACCTGGGCGAGCCGGAGCCGGACGGCCACTGCCGACGCCGAACGGGTTGTTACCAACCCGCGGCGGACGCGGAGCACCTGGTACGCCACCGGCTCGGGGAGCCGGACGTGAATCGGTGACACGTGAATCGACCGGGCGAGTTTCGGATCCACGCGTCTCGGAACTGCGCGAATCTGTGGTGCGTGCTGCCGGAGCTTCGGTGCGTGCGGCCGGAGCAGCTTGAGCTGCCGGGGCCGGGCTGCGAAATTCTGGACTTTGCACAGCCGCAGCCTGCGCAGCCGCAGACGGTGCCGGTGCAGCCGGCGCCGCAGCGGTGGCTGCCGGCGCAACCGGCTGTGCCGGGGCTGCCGGCTTCGGGGCGGCCGGTCGTGGACCGGGGGCAGCAGCCGACTTGCTCGGGGCAACCGGGCTGGTGGCCGCGGGGGCCGGAGCAGCTGATGCCGGAGCAGACGCAGCTGCGGCCGGAGCGACAGGAGGCGCCGCCGGTGCCGGACCTGGACTTGCCGCCCGTGATCCGGCCGGGGCAGCCGATGAGGCGGCTGCCGGCGCCGTAGCGACTGGTGATTTTGCAGCGCCGTTGGTCGGTGCCGCCTTGGGGAAGGCGTCGCGCAATTTACGCACGACAGGTGCTTCCACGGTTGAGGAGGCGCTCTTGACGAACTCGCCCATCTCACTCAGTTTGGTGAGAATTTCCTTACTGCTGGTTCCAAGCTCTTTTGCGAGCTCATGTACTCGGGCCTTGCCTACCACTGCTCTCCTAACGGTGAGGCAAGGCGGCAAATATGCGCCGAGCCCCTAGTTGTGCCGGTTGGTTCTCATCGCTGGTGCTTCACTGCATGCTCACGATGGGTCGGACCTGCTTCCTTCTTTGTCAGCGACGCCACGGGTTGTGGGATCGTCTGCGCGTTCCTGAATCACCGCCAGGAGGTGACTCAGGACCAGTGCGGCGTCGAGATTCGTCTGATCCAGGCGTAGTGCCCGGCCGAACGCTCGTCGCTTGACCGCGCGATCAAAACAGCTACGGCGAGGATGCAAACTCGCACCACGCCCTGCAAGCCGTTTCTCCGGATCGGGTGTCAACACCCCATCCTTGAAGACCACACGGAGTAAATCTGTGGCGTCATCCCGCGAGCGGCATCCCAGACAAGTGCGAACCGGGCCACCGGAATCACCTGAAACTGACCCAGCGGACCTGTTCAGGTCATCTGATTGCGCCCGCGCTCGGGCCAACATCACACTCTACCTCCCCGGGGCTGTTGTGACGCACTGCGGTTGACGGGTGTCTTGCGCGGGTGCCGGAAGCCACAACTCAAGAACCCCACCCCGCGCAGATCGCAGCAGGTCACAGTGATGCACGCGCGATGGCTAACGGTCACCGTGATTTTCCGGCGACACCCCGGCCTGGGTGCCGGCACCTTCGGCGTCGCTTCGGATGTCGATTCGCCACCCGGTGAGCCGAGCCGCGAGCCGAGCGTTCTGCCCCTCCTTGCCGATGGCAAGGGATAGTTGGAAGTCCGGCACCACCACCCGCGCAGCGCGCGCCGCCGCGTCGACCACGGTGATGGACAGTGCCCTGGCCGGCGACAGCGCATTGCCCACAAACGTCGCCGGATCATCGTCGTAGTCGATGATGTCGATCTTCTCGCCGCCCAGTTCACTCATGACCGCCCGCACCCGGGCGCCCATCGGCCCGATGCAGGCACCTTTGGCGTTCACCCCGGCGATGGTGGCTCTGACGGCGATCTTGGACCGATGTCCTGCTTCTCGGGCGACTTCGGTGATTTCGACTGTGCCATCGGCGATCTCGGGCACTTCCAAAGCGAACAGTTTGCGCACGAGCGCCGGGTGGGTTCGAGAGAGGGTGATCTGCGGGCCACGCAGACCACGCACGACGGACACCACAAAACAACGCACCCGCTGGCCGTGCTCGTAGGTCTCGCCCGGCGCTTGTTCGGCCGCTGGAATGACGCCCTCCACGTCGCCGAGGCTGACCACCACGACACCTTTGGCGTTGACCCGGGAATCAGCGCTGACGATGCCGGTGATCAAATCGTGTTCGCGACCGGCGAAGTCGCCGAAGGTCCGCTCGTTCTCGACGTCGCGTAGTCGTTGCAAGATGACCTGACGGGCTGTAGTGGCAGCGATGCGACCGAAATCCTGTGGGGTGTCATCCCATTCCTCACTGAAAGCGCCGGATTCGGTGATCTCCTTGGCCAGTACTCGGATGTTGCCAGTGCGCTTGTCCACCTCGACCCTGGCGTGCTGAAAGTGGCCCTCGGTGTGGCGATAGGCGGTGAGCAAGGCGGTTTCGAGTGTTTCGATGAGGGAATCGAAGCCGATGCCTTTTTCTCTCTCGACCGCACGCAGGGCGCCAATGTCGACATTCATCGGTTCTGTCCTTCTGATTGTTCTGAATCTATCTGCACTAATTCCGAATCCGATTTCTCGCCTCGGTCGACTTTCTCGAAATCGTCGACGCTGTCGAACTCCTCGAAGTCCGACTCATCCGATTCTGCTGCTGAATCGTTGTCGTCTGCGGCGCCGACCTCATCCAGATCAACGGCCCGCGCCGGATCAACGAATCCATCCGCGTCCAGGATGACCTGATGGGACAGCGGCATTTTGCCGAACTCGACCTCCACCTTGGCCCGACTGATTTCGGCCAACGGGATAACTCGGCAATCCCAGTCGATCAGTAGTTCCAGCCCGGCCTCGGCGGATCCCCGCGGGAGGATCCGTCGCACTCGGCCGGTTACCGAAGTGCCGTCAGTGAGGGTCAGATCGAGCAACCGCCCACGAGCCCGGCGAAAATGCCGCTCCTCGGTCAATGGTCGACCAATACCCGGACTGGTGACTTCAAGGGTGTAGGGGGCCGGGCCCATCGGGTTTTCATCGGTTTCGTCCAGGGCATCCAACGCGGCGGCCAGGCCTCTACTGACGTCAGCGGCAGCGTCCAAACTGACGCCGTTGTCACCGTCGATGATGATGCGAACCAAACGACGCCGACCGGCTGCCACCACTACCAGTTCTTCGACGTCATACCCGGCTGCTTCGGCCACGGTCGCGGCGAGCTCCCGAAGTCTTTCCTCGTCAGCGCGTCCCATTCGACTCTCCTAGCCTGTGCAGTTGTCGCCCGGCCGAATCGGGGATTTAGCTACCGCGAAGCTCTGAGGCCTTCACCGACTCCCGGACAACCGTGACGCAATTCGTTGGGGGTGGATGCCTGAGGCACCCAGGACAGCTTAGCCGCTTCCCCACCGCTGGAACCGCCGCGGGAATACGGAGCGTAGACAGCGCAGGTGTGCGCCCAAGAGACCGGTCACTCTGCTCGATGAACCGCCCAACACGCAGGGATGGGCTTGGGCAGTCCAAATTCCTGGAATGATGTGGGGGTGCAATCCCCAGCAAGCTCCCGCGTCGGACGCCGTACATTCCTCACCGGATTGGGCGGCGCTGCGCTCGTTGCGGTTACCGGCTGCACGAATCCGTTCTCCAGCGCGCCCACCACCAGAACGGTTGTCAGCCAGGCCCCGCCGCCGGTGGATCCACTGATGTCGTTACTGGCCACCACTCGACTTCATGTGGAACGGATCAATGCCGGTCTGGTCAATATCGCGGCCGATCCCGCCGGTGTGGTGGTGCTGACCCTCGTGCAGGCTGATCGAGCAGCCCACTTGGCCGCGTTGGAGGCCGAGGTCGCTCGCACCACCTCAACGCCCGCCGACTCGGCGGCCACGTCTGCCGCCGCGCAGCCGGGCCAAACGGTCTCGATCTCTGATGATCCGGCAGAAATCATCGCCACGGTGCTAGGCGACTGCGTGACCGCGCAGACCCAGTTCCGCGACGGAGTGCAGTCCACCTCCCGTTACCGCGCCGCGCTTTTCGGCTCCATTTCGGCCTGCCTGGCCACTCATCGATTGGTACTGCAGCCCTCATGACGACTCCGACCGCTGATCCAGCGGCACCTGGCACCACCGCGGCCGGCACTGCTCCGGTCGCTACCGACCCGGCCGGCTCCGCCCCAGCAGATTCAGCCCCCGCCTTCGGAACGGTCGAGCCGGAAGCTATTGCGGCGCTGCAACAGGCGTTGGCCGCCGAACATGCGGCCATCTGGGCCTATGGATTCATCGGCGCCTTCGACAAGGACCAGCTCGACATCAGCCGGGTCAGCACCTACACCCAGCAGCACATCATCTCCCGAGACGGCACCATCGATATCGTCACCGGCGCCGGCGCCGTACCGGTGCGGACCGAGGTGGCCTACTCCCTGCCGATCGATGTGACAGATGATCTGACCACCTCGCGGGCGTTGTCGATCATCATCGAGGGCGACTGCACAAATGTTTGGCGATTTGTCATTGGTTGCACCGACAATGCCTTTTTGCGTGACTTTGCAGTGTCGGCACTATCGGACTCCGCCGTTCGACAGACCGCGTGGAAGTTGGTCGATCCGGCAATCACGCCCAATCCGGTGGTCGCCTTTCCTGGCGCTCCCGCGTCCTGATCGAAGGAAAGGCAGGACCGACCATGAATTTCAGTCTGGCCGGCTTGCGCGCCATCGAGGCGTTGGCCACCCACGGATCGATGACGGCGGCCGCCGGCACACTCGGCTACACACCGTCTGCTGTTTCGCAACAAATTGCCAGATTGGAACGTGATGTTCGGCAGGTTCTGATCGAGCGCCGTGGCCGCAATGTCACTCTCACCGACGCCGGCCGAATCATGGCGGAGTCTGCCGGCCGGGTGATCAACGAATTGGAGGCGATGGGTGCCCAACTGCAGGCCAATAGCGAGACTGTTGGTGGTGAACTTAAAGTGGCCGCATTTGCCACCGCGGCCAGGGGCTTGTTGCCGCAGGTGGTGCGGGATCTGATGAAAGCCTGGCCCGATCTCACAGTGCAATTACTCGAAGTGGACTCGCATCGTGCGGTGGATCTGGTGACGCGTGGTTCGGTGGATCTGGCTATCGCCCACGATTGGCAGGGGATGCCACTGGTGCTCGCCGATGGCCTCGACGCGCGTCACCTTGGCAACGACGTCTCCGATGTCCTGATACCGGCCGATCATCGCCTGGCCGGCGCGTCGAGTGTTGCTTTCGAGGATCTGGATAGCGAGACCTGGCTTTACGAGCCGGGTTCGGTGGCCCACGACTTCCTCCTCAATGCGTATCGGCGCACACCGGAGAAGGCCAGATTCCGACACATGGTGACAGAGTATGCGAGCCAGATCGAGATGGTCGGTGCCGGCCTGGGATTGGCCCTGGTCCCCCGAATGGGCCGCGGCCCACTGCCCGATGGGGTGCTGGCATTGACTGTTGGCTCGGCACCGGTACGCCGTGTCTACGGGGTCTGGCGAACCGCGACCGGGCCCCGGCCGGCGTTGCAGGCAGCCCTGCATACCCTGGCCGGCGCCCGCGGTGGTAACGCGCAACCCCAGTAACCCAGCAGGGCGAGCGCACATCTTTTAGTAAAGCTAAAACGAGCGAAACAGTATCCCGCGCTTGTTTATCATTGCGCGCACCCTGAGGATGAACACGTCGCAGCAAAGGATTCATTCATTGTTCACCGCCGCCTCACCAGCATTGAGCCAATTGTTCCAAATATGTTGCGCCGACGGATCTTTCGCAATCACACCAGCTACGCGGCCAGCGGTTCCGGATATCAGTGGAATCGGCGGTTTGCTGCCACTCGTCCTGAGCATGGGAGTGCAATTTTCATGACCTCGATTACCCGGTCTGTCGAATCAGCCAGGTTGCTTCGCGCCCATCTGCCGGAGCGCTCGTCATTGATCGGGATGTCGGTCCGAGAGGCAGACCTGTCGCTTGGTCTCAATGGCGCGGGGCACGGACTCCTTGACACCACGCACTTCGACACCGTCAGATTTGCACCGCCGGACTGGGCGCTGCCCACGTTCGCTGCGGCCGCAGCCGATGGTGATCAGGCGTACACCGCCTATCGGGGCAACAGCGGTGTCCGGGCGGTATGCGCACGCTCGATCTCCACACTGATGGGGATCGAGGTGGACCCGGAGAAGAACCTGGCCGTGACCACCGGTACCCAGGGCGGTCTGTTCGCCACTCTCAGTGCGCTCGTTGATCACGGTGACGTGGTGGCACTGGCGGACCCGGAGTATCTTTTCGTCGAAAGGATGCTCCGCTTCCTCGGCGCCGAGGTGGTTCGAGTGCCCATGGTCGATTCGGCGGACGGACCACAACTGGATCTGGACGCTTTGGAAGCGTTGAGTTGCAACGGAATTAAACTCCTGCTGACTTCCAATCCGAACAATCCCACGGGAGCGGTGTTCACCGCAGCGACGATCACCCGCTTGGCGAAGATCGCGATTCAGAATGACTTCCTGGTGGTCGTCGATCAGCTCTACTGCCGGCTCGTATACGACAACATTCTGTTCACCCATCTTGCGGCCGAGCCCGGGATGTTCGACCGGACGATCACCCTTCTCGGCGGATCAAAAACCGAATCCCTGAGTGGCTATCGGGTCGGAGTCGTGGTCGCAGGTTCGGCTGTCATCGACGCCATCGAACAAGTGATGGCAATGTGCTGTCTTCGGGCGCCGGCCTATGCCCAGCACGTCATGACCAAGTGGTTGATCGAGGATCAAGATTTTGTCGCGCAACGTGTTCTGGAGTTGCAGGCCATTCAGCGAACCACCATCGAGCACCTGCGCACGGTGCCGGGCCTGGTAGTGCAACCCGGCGCTGGTACCGCCTATCTGTGGTCCGATGTTTCTGCCCTCGGTCTCAGCGATGTGCAGGTGGCCCGCATTCTGCAGGATGAGGCCGGTGTCGTGGTCAGCCCCGGATACCAGTTCGGCCCTTCCGGCATCGGGCACTTTCGAATCTGTTATGCCCGCGAGGAAGTCAATTGGAATCGAGCACTGGAACGAATGACGACGGCTCTGATCGGCGCATCGGGTGTCGGCCGATGATGCCCTCGCAGACCGTGACGGTGGTCATTGCCTCTCCGTTGGAGCCAGAGCACGTGGCCAGCATCAGAGCCGTCGACGACCGAATCGAAGTGTTGTACGAACCCGAGCTTCTCGCGACTCCAAGGTATGTCGCTGATCACGGCGGTGAGGTCCCGGTACTGACCGCCGAGCAGGACAAGCGTTGGCACGACATGCTTGCCCGGGCCGATATCAGCTTTGATTTCGATCGACGGGAACCAGAGTTGGCCACTGCCAATTTTCCGAACCTGAAATGGATCCAGGCCACCAGTGCCGGTGTGGGGCAGGTGGTTCCGCGTTTCGATCTGGATCTGTCCAAAGTGGTGGTAACAACCGCAGCCGGTGTGCACTCGGTACCGCTGGCCGAATTTGCTGTTGCCTCGCTGTTTTACTTCGCCAAGGGATTCCCGCAACTGCGGCAGTGGCAGCAGCAACACCGGTGGACCAGGTACACCAGCGCAAACCTTGCCGGCCAAAAGGTTCTCGTGGTCGGACTTGGAGCGGTCGGCGCGATGGCGGCTCACAAACTTTCTGTTCTGGGCGTCCAGGTCACGGCTGCTATCCGGCCCAACGGCACCCGGGAGGCCCCCGGGGTCAGTGCCACCGTTGACTTCTCCGAGATCGATAGCGTACTACCGCAGATGGATGGGATCGTGTTGGCCTGCCCGCTGACCCCATTGACCGAGAACCTGATCAGTGCCGCTAGTTTCGATGCGGTCAAACCGGGGGCCGTGCTGGTCAACATTGCCCGCGGGCAGATAGTGGACGAGGAGGCGAT
>JBBSRY010000047.1:0-8671 GCA_038242595.1 Mycobacteriales bacterium | reverse complement strand
TCCGGCGGCGCTGGGGAGAACCCCACATAAGATGCCGCCCCAGATCGCCATTAAGACAAATCCGAGCATAACCTCCAAACCTTGGGGGTTGAACACACCGCGGACGACAACTTCGGCAAACCAGCCGAACACGACTCCGGAAGCACCGATGACGACCGTATTGGACCCGCCGGTGAGCCAGGTGCCGACACCGGAAACCAACCAGACCAACAGGGTAACGGCAACAAACTGTTTGGCACCGTTGACCATCAGCAGGAAGCCGAACACCAGGAACGGAATGCTGTTGGCGAACAAGTGCCCCCAACTGCTGTGCACGAAAGGCGAGGTAATGACGCCAACCAGACCGTCCAGTTGGCGGGGCAGGATTCCGGCAAAACGTGTGATACTGCCGTCGACCGAGGACGGGGCGAAGGTCTGGACCAACTGCACCAGATACATCACCACCAAAAAGGCACCTGGCACGATCACGGCCTGCTGCCAGCGGGCGGGCAGCAGATCCTTCTTGGTGGGCTTCGCGGGAGGGGTAGCGGCCGGAAGTGTCATGCTTTCCAGGTTAGGCGAGACTGCCGAACCTGGATCGGGGGTAACCCCGACTTCTCCCCTGATTCCACGCGACTCATTCCACGCAACTCAATCCATCAGTGCAACGACAAGCGCCCCCTGCACGGAGGTGAGCCATTGGTAGACGTTGTACATGACCTCACCGGCGCCGTCGAGCTCCGGACGATCCAGTTTCGGCATCCCGTCATCCTCGGAGATCTCTAACCGGACACCCAGCGCCAACCGGATGTCGTTGATCGCTGATGTCCAAGAATGCGCCAACTCTTCGCTGAGCCGCACAACCCCGCCGCCGAGCGGCAGTGAATCCAACAGAGCCACCGCCGCGCTGTCCTTCTGGGTGAGCAGACCCGGCTCGTACAGCACCCGCATCCCGCCGGCCAGCGTCTCATCATCACGATGGAAGTCCGGTAGCAGTCTGGCCAACACCGGATCTGCTGGTGCGGTGCTCGGCGCGGTCTGTATTCCGGTGATCGCATCCAGCGGATCGGCCGGAGCTTCGTCCTTGCGACCGGCAAGCATCTGGCGCACCTGATCCAGCAGGTCGGCCAGGAGCTCCACTTCCACCGGTTCGAGCTGAGCCACGACTTTCCCGCGTTGGCGTTTGAAGTCAGCCACTACTTGTCCTGCTGCATGGTCGCCCACAGTCCGGCGCCCTGCAGTTTTGCCACATCAGCTTCCATCGACTCGCGGCTGCCGGAGGACACCACGGCCTTGCCCCGGTGATGAACATCGGTCATGAGTTTCTCGGCCTTGGGTTTGGGATGGCCCAGAAGCTTCATGAAAACATAGGTGACGTAGTCCATCAGATTGACCGGGTCGTTCCAGACGATGGTCACCCAGGGCACATCGGCGGCGGTGACCTCGTCGGCGACCTCTGTCGTTTCGATGGCGGGAGCGCTGGACACTTCCCCATTGTTTCACGTTCCACCCCCAATCGAACCCAGTCGGACCTGGATCCGGAGCCATTCACCGGACGCCCGTTTCTCTCCCCTGGACCTCGCCTCGTAGGCTCGACACCATGACGGATGCCCCACGCGATAAGTTTCCAGCGCGGTCGACAGCGCTGATGACCGACCACTACGAGTTGACGATGTTGCAGGCTGCGCTGGCCGAGGGCACCGCCGGTCGGAGTTGCACCTTCGAGGCCTTCACGCGGCGCCTTCCCGAGGGGCGACGCTACGGCGTGGTTGCCGGTGTCGGTCGGATCGTCGAGGCACTGGAGAATTTCGTTTTCGGCGACGCAGAACTGGCTCGCCTGGAGCCGGTGTTGGACGCAGCCACCATCGATTACCTGTCCAAGTACCGATTCGATGGCGATATCGACGCCTACCCGGAGGGTGAATTGTTCTTTCCCGGTTCCCCCATTCTGACCGTGCGGGGAAGTTTCGGTTCGGCCGGAATCCTGGAAACACTGTTGCTGTCGATTCTGAATCATGACTGCGCTATCGCCTCCGCGGCAGCCCGAATGGTGTCGGTGGCCAACGGACGCAAGCTCATCGAGATGGGCTCCCGTCGGACTCATGAGGAAGCGGCGGTGGCCTGCGCCCGCGCAGCGTATTTGGCCGGGTTCACCTCGACGTCCAACCTGGAAGCAGGTCGTCGCTACGGGATTCCCACCGGCGGCACCGCGGCGCACTCCTTCACCCTGTTGCACGACACCGAGGAAGCAGCCTTCGCCGCCCAGGTCGCCGCTCTGGGCGTCGGCACCACGTTGCTGGTCGATACCTATGACATCACCAATGGCATCGACACCGCCATCAGGGTCGCCGGCACCGAACTGGGCGCGGTGCGCATCGATTCCGGTGACCTCGGTGTGCTGGCCCGCGCCGCTCGTGACCAATTGGATCGGCTGGGCGCGGTGAACACCAAGGTCGTCCTTTCCGGCGATCTGGATGAGTACGCCATTGCCGCGCTGCGCGCCGAACCCGTTGATGTGTATGGGGTCGGCACTTCGGTGGTCACCGGCTCCGGCGCGCCGACAGCTTCGATGGTCTACAAGTTGGTCGAGGTCGATGGCCGCCCGGTTGCCAAGCGCAGCGAGAACAAGGTTTCCCACGGCGGACACAAGTCCGCGCTTCGCCGTTACCGCGATACCGGTACCGCCACCGAGGAAGTGATCTTCCTGTCCGATGGTGAGCAGCCCGAACCCGCTGAATTCGATCGTGTTCTACCGCATCCGCTTTTCCGGTCGGGCGCCGTTGTTCCCGGTCAACCAACGCTGGAACAATCGCGTGACCACTTGGCCAAGGCATTGATCAGCCTGCCCTGGTCCGGTCTGAAACTCTCCCGTGGTGACGCGGCGATTCTGACCACGTCACTCGTCCCCTGATCCAGAGTAGGAGCTCTTCGATGATCCAAACCTATACACCGTCAACAGCTTTGATTGTCGTGGACGTTCAACACGACTTTGCCGATCCGTCGGGCAGTTTGTACGTCCGTGGTGGCGAGGAAATTATCGGCGCCCTCGCCGAAGAGATTTCCGCCGCCCAGCATGCCGGCGCCACCATCGTCTATACCCAGGACTGGCATCCGGAATCGACACCGCATTTCGCCAAGGACGGCGGGATCTGGCCGGTGCACTGTGTTATCGACACCGAAGGTGCCGATTTCGTGCCGGGGCTGCCGATCGTCGGCCCCGTGGTGCGCAAGGGTTCCGGCCGCGAGGACGGCTACTCCGGGTTCTCGATCAAGGATCTGGACACCGGCGCCGTTCGCGGTACCGAGTTGTCCACCCATCTTGACGAGAACGGCATCATGTCCATCGTTGTTGTGGGCCTGGCCGGTGATTGGTGCGTGAAGGAAACCGCGATCGATGGGGTCAAACTGGGCTACGACGTCACGGTTGCGTTGTCGCTGACCCGTTTCGTCGAGCTCAACCCCGGTGACACCGACGCTGCGGTGGCAGCAATGACCGAGGCCGGCGTCACGGTGGTCTGATTTCAGCTTCGCTGAACCGGGTCTGCCGGTGGTGGCAGGACCAAGCCACCACGATCTGGACCCGCGGTCGGCACTATCGGGCCAGCGTCATCATTCGCGCAGCCAAGCCGACAAAAACCGTACCGGCAACTCTGTCCAGACCCTTGCGGACCTTGATGCCGGCGAAAAATGCCTTTGCCTTATTCGCCACCAGAGCCAATCCGAAGAACCAGACGGCGTCAATGACGATCATGATCCCGGCCAGATACATAGTCGTGCTGAAAACTGGCGCACCGATCGGAATGAACTGCGGGAAGAAGGCCAGACAGAAAACCATGGCTTTGGGATTGGCCAGATTGGTCAGCAGGCCGGTACCAAAACCTCGCCAGGCACCAGGGGTATCTGCTGCCTCGATTCCGCCAACGACTGCGCCGACTTTGAAACTTGCCCGCCAGGCTTGAACGCCAAGTCCGGCAAGCACTATCGCGCCCGCGACCTTGAGCACGGTGAAGGCAGCCGGGCTGGTCGCGACCAGCCCGGCTACCCCGATACCGGCCATCGTGACCCAGGCGAGCACACCGGTCTCGACGCCGGCCAACACCGGAACGGACGAACGCACGCCGTGGATTGCCGAGTGTCGAATGATCAATGCAAACGCCGGTCCGGGGCTGAGTGTGATCAGCACGGTGGCCACCAGGAACGCGGCCATTTCCGCGGTAGAAAGCATGAGCTCAGGTTCTCAGGAACTACCCGGCTACAGCAACTCGGGGTTCGACAACTCAGTGGCCGATGGAGCTTCGCGAGCAAAGGCTATCGCTTCGTCCAAATCGCCGAACACATGACCGACCGACTTGGGGTCTTCCCACCCGTAGGGTTCGTTGATGGCGGCGATCACGCCTAGGACGGCAAGCTGATGATGGTGCCGGTCCTGAACCCCTTTCAGTAGCACCAGGACTCCCCGGCTCCGGAGGTTGCTGATCAAATCGGCCATCTGAGCGGCTCCGCTGGCGTCTAGTACCTGCACATCCTTGAGCCGCACTATCACCGCCCTGGTTCCGTCCGGGATCGCCAGATCGGCGAAGATTGTGGGGGCCGCCGCAAAAAACAGCGACCCATCGACCTTCAAACTCACGATGCCGGGTTCCAGCTCGGTGACCTCGCTGGTACTGCGGGAAGCCATTTGTCGCAGGGCGAAGAACGCGGCGAGCACCAGGCCCGCTTCGACCGCCAGGATCAGATCGAACGCCAGCGTGCACACCGCTGTCAGGACGAACAACGCCGCATCGGAATGACTGGACCGCAATACCGATCGGGCGGCATGCCGTTCCACCATTCGAATACTTGTCATGATCAGTACCCCGGCCAGAGCCGCGAGCGGAATCAGCCCGACGAGCGGCGCAGCGAAATAAACCACGCCCAACAGGATCACGGCATGAATGATTGCGGCGAGCCTGGTCTGTGCCCCGGCCCGCACATTCACGGCGGTTCGGGCGATGGCGCCGGTAGCCGGCATACCGCCGAAGATCGCTGATCCCACAGTCGCGAGCCCCTGACCGAACAGTTCACGATCCGGCTCCCACGCCAGACCCTTGGGCACCCGACCACCCATTTGATCAGCCACCCTGGCCGACAGGAGGGATTCGATGGCGCACAACACAGCTACCGCCAGCGCGGGTCCGATCAGCGAGCCGAGTTCTTGGAGCGGGAGCCCGGACAGGCTGGGGGCCGCAAGCGATGTCGGAAGTGCACCAATCAACGAGATGTCCAATCCGGCAACAATAACCAGCACCGTTGCGACAACCACCCCGACCAATGACCCCGGAATCCTTGGATGAATCTTGGGACTGATGAACATTACGGCGATCACGATGGCAACGATGCCGAGGGAGGGAACGGCAGCCGACCAATCAGCATGCACAGCAGTTTGAATCGCCATCCAGAGCGTGTTGTCCGTCTCGAATGCTGGGGAGTTCACTGCGGAGGGAACCTGCTGCAGGAAAATGATCGTGGCAATGCCCAGCGTGAATCCCTCGACCACCGGCCACGGAACGTAGGCGACCAGCTTGCCCAGGTGAGTCAGAGCCATCACAATCACCATCAGTCCGGCCAGGATTCCGACGAGGATGACGGCATTGCGACCGAATTCGCTGACGATCGGTACCAGGACCACCGTCATAGCGCCGGTCGGACCGGATACCTGGAATCTGGATCCACCGAAAACAGCTGCCAGCACACCGGCGATGACAGCGGTCACCAAACCGGCAGCGGCCCCCAGCCCGGAAGTCACCCCAAACCCCAATGCCAGTGGTAACGCGACGATTCCCACGGTCAGCCCGGCAACCAGATCCAGTCGCCAGGTGCGGGTCAGGCCGAAATAGTCCGTACGGCGCGGCAGACAGGTACGTCCAATGGACTGCCAGTGCCTCGATACGACGCCCGTCATTTTGATGCTGCCGCGTCGAGTTCGGCCTCGAGTTCCAGAACACTGAGGAGCGAGCTGTCGCGAGACAAGGTGCCGATCAGAAATTGACGGGCGGCAGCAAGGAATTGACCGACGGCGGGGTCGGCGAGGCTGTAGGTCACCGTGGTGCCCTCGCGCCGCGTCGCCACCGCACCCGCGCGCCGAAGTATTGCCAAATGGGTCGACAACGTGGATGGTTCAACCTCGGTGGCGCGCAGGATCATCGACACCGAGAGATCTTCGCTTTGCAGAAGTTCCAGGACGCGCACCCTGATCGGGTGCCCCAAGGCCTTGAAGAGTTCGGCCTTGCGGACATGCAGTTCGAGGGTGCATGGGTTGGCTTCTGTCATCTTGTAATCCATTATTCGGTAATTCGGGATATCGCGAAGTAAGTCTGAGCCTACACCGCTTCAGCTGGGGCTGGACTAACGAGCGGGGCTAACGCAGGGCGCAAGCGTCCGCAATGACGGTGATGGTGCCCGGTGCAATCTCGGTGAAACCAGCGTCTCGCACCGCGACAAGTCCTTCGCCCCATGCTTTTTCCGGATCAATCACCTGAGCCGATAGTTTAGCCCAGCGGTCCGCACAAGCGCGACGCACCACAGTCGACAATCCACCATCGTTCCAACGAGCCAGCGCAGCTTGGTCTGAACCCGAGAGCAGCGCCGCCGTGATCATGCCGGCATGGCCCGTCTGTGCCATGGATTTCCCAACCGTCATCGACACCGCCGGCGGCATCCACATGATGAGCCGCCGGCCGGCGGGTTCGGTAAATGAAGCCGCAATGCCCTCGGCGCCGCCAATGTCAATATCAGCGGGTACATCGGTGCCACCCACCTGCAGTCGCGAGACCCTCTTGTCCAGGTCATCAAGCGGCCCCGGCACCAGCGAGCGCACCGAAGTATTACCCGCCGACACCGTCAGTCCCGGCAACTGGGCTACCGCATCCCAGTGTCCCGCGCGTGCCCGCCTGGTCACCTTGCGGATATGCGCTGCGCAGTACTGCGCAATGGCCTCGTGCCATTCACCGCCCTCATCAACGCGGGAATCCAGACACAGGGCGGTGGCCGCGGTCGCTGCCGCAGCCAGGGCAGCCGACCAGGTCGGCGGATCGGTTCGCTCCATCCGGAGAATCAGTGGCATGGAACGGATGTCTTCGGCCGCCTCATCGCGGTCCAGCAGAACCTGGGCCCGGTCCATACCGAGCCAATATCCATAGCGAGCAGCCAGCGGCGCCAACACCGCGCCGAGGGTCATCCCAGCGGGACTCGTCGTAGGTGACCGTCGGCCAGATCGGCTGCTTCGACCTCGTCACGACTAATGCCCAGGATGAACAGCACCGGATCGAGAAATGGCTGATTCAGTGTGGTGTCGGCAAATTCGGCGACGATGGGCTTGGCATTGAACGCAATTCCCAGCCCGGCAGCCGAGAGCATGTCAATATCGTTGGCCCCGTCGCCCACCGCCACGGTCTGGTTCATCGGCACCCCGGACTCCATCGCAAACCGGGCCAACGCCCGAGCTTTGCCCTGCCGGTCGACCACATCACCCAGCACCCGACCGGTCAGCCGGCCATCAACGACTTCCAACGTATTTGCGGCCACAAAGTCCAGATCCAGTTCTTTCACCAGATGTTTGGCCACCTGGGTGAAGCCGCCGGAGACGATGCCGCAGCGGAACCCCAATCGCTTCAGAGTCCGGATGGTGGTCCTAGCACCAGGAGTCAGTTCCAGACTGGATCCCACCTGGTCTAACACGGCAGCCTCCAGGCCCGCCAGCATCCAGACCCGGCGATGCAGCGATTCGGCAAAATCCAGCTCGCCCCGCATCGCGGCCCGAGTGATTGCCTCCACCTCGGCCAACCGCCCGGTGTGATCGGCCAGAAGCTCGATCACCTCACCGGTGATCAACGTCGAATCAACATCGAAAACGATCAGCCGCTTCGACCGCCGGGCCAGGCCCGCCCGCTGAACGGCAATGTCAACGCCGGCAGCGACACCGATCTCGGTGACCGCCTGGCGCAGTTCGCGGTCATCCGGAGCGTTGACGGACAGTTCCAGCCCGGTCACCGGGTAGTCGGCGATCCGCTGGATGGTCTCGATGTTGACACCCAGTTCGCCGAAGCGGCGGGTCAGGTCAGCGATGGCCTTGGCCTGGAGCGGTTTGCCCATCACCACCAAGACGTGGGTGGCGGTGGAGCGTCCGCTGTCCTGATCGGAGCCGATGGATACCTCGACCTGCATGCCGATAGTGGCCATGGCTTGTTCGACGGCTTCCTGCAGATTCTCCGGGTCTGTTTCGGTGGACACCAACACACCGAGGGTCAACTGACTGCGGACCACGACCTGGTCGACATCAAGTACATCGACCCGGTACCGGCTGAGCACGGTAAACAACACACCGGAGACACCCGGTCGGTCCAGACCGGACACGGTGATCAGGACCGAACTTCGATACACGGGGCACTCCTAGTAAGGGACTCATCTACGTCATACGGAAGTCCACACAAAACGAATCCCGCTACCGGCATACCCGGCAGCGGGATTCGTGGTGGAAATATTACTTACTATCCGGGATCTTGATGTGATTACTGGATTCCAAGTCATCCAGCGGTTTCCAGTCCCGATTCGGATGCGCCTCGTGTTTGAGCCGCTCGACCATATGCGGGTGGTGCAGTTCGAATGCGGGGCGCTCGGAACGGATCCGTGGCAGCGAAAGGAAGTTGTGTCGCGG
>JBBSRY010000046.1:0-8741 GCA_038242595.1 Mycobacteriales bacterium | reverse complement strand
TGTCCCGGACCATCAACGCATTCTTCCGCTGGGAGTTCAACTCCTGCGAGGCACTGGTCACCGGCAGCCGGGTGCAGCCGATCGACTACGCCAACGCGTGCCCGGATATTGCCATCACCAGCCTGCACTACTACTTTCCGTGGGCCATTACCCAGCTGTTGAGCTGGTCGATATTCTGCGCCGTCACCGGTCGCCGGACACAAATCGATACCTCGAGTCGTGACTGGTTCGATATCGCCGATAATCCGGAATACTCCTGGCAGGACAAGTTGGATGGTTACGCCGGTTTGGCCGACGCCTATTTCGACACCGCGGCCTACGAAGAATTCTGTGCGACCTCGCTCGCTTCGCTGCCGTCCATCGTGCTGGATTGGGTGGACTCCCCAGAGTTCGATGATCTGCTGGTTCGCACTGTGCAAAAGACCTACCCGGCCCACGAATATGACCGTTTCGTCAGTCACTTCCGCGGTTTGATCCGGATGTACGTCAGCGACCAGCGCTGACCCATCCCCGAGGGGCGGGCCGACCATTATTTGCAGGTCAGCCCGACCTTCGGTAGTGAAAGGTCGATCAAATAACTGGTGGCGGCATCATCAACACAAGAGATACCAGCGCTGAGGTAGGCGGTGTGCCGATCTCCTTCAACAGTGATCAGGTTCCCGCCAAGTTGCTCGGCCAGCGCGACTCCGGATTCATAAGGGGTCGCCGGATCCCCGGTGGTCGAGATGACCACCACCGGCGCCAGGCCGGGGGCGTCCGGGGCCCCCGCAGCCAAAGTCACCGGGGCCGGCCAGAATTCGCAGATACTCGGCAGCGATACCGGCGGATCACCGCTGTCCTGGAATGGGGCCGCAGCGTTGTACTCGGTATTGATATCCCGATCACCCGTGTCATCGCTCGGCGCATCGTCGACGCAGCGAACGGCATTAAGGGCATTGAGTCCGACATCGTAATGACCTTCGGCATCACGGCTCTCATAAAAATCGGCCAACGACATCAGACCTTCGCCGCTACCTCGGGAGAGCCCGATCAGCCCATCCTCCAGGTAGGTCCACAGGCTCTCCGAGTACAGCGACTGGATGGTGCCGGTGATGGCATCGTTGAAGGTCAGTAAGCGGCCATCGGATAGCTCCACCGGTTCCGCCAGCAGCGGTCGGACCAGGGACTGAAATACCGCGGTCGATTGAGAGGTGTCCGCGCCCAGGATGCAGTCCGTCTTGTTGGCGCACCAAGCGGCGAAGGCATCGAAGGTGGATTGGAATCCGGCGGCCTGTCCCAGGATCGAGTCAATCCCCTCGTCCTCGGGATTGACCGCCCCATCAAGCACCATGGCCCGCACGTTGTCGGTGAACTGGTCGGCGTAGACATAGCCCAGGCGGGTGCCATAGGAGTATCCGACATAGGTCAGTTGCTCATCACCCAGCACCGACCGCAGGACGTCCATATCCTTGACAATCGTGTCGGTCCCGACCGAGGCCAAGAACGCGGCCCCATCGATACCGGCCTCGGCACCGCTTCGCTCGCCACACTGCTCGGCCTGCAGCTTGATCGCCTCGGTCGCCCGCTCCACGTCCTCCTCGGTCAGAAGTCGATTGTTCGCCGCCCGCGAGGCATCTCGTTCCTCGTCGGTTTGGCAGATGATGAGCGGCCGGGACCCGCCGATTCCGCGCGGATCGAACCCGATCAAATCGAAGCTTTTATGCAGTTCCTCCACCGCGGGGTCGCTGTCGAAGGAGGCTACGGTTGACATTCCGGAGCCACCGGGCCCACCTGGATTGAACTGGACCGTACCGACCCTGGCGCTGCCGGTTGCTCGGGAACGCAGCACCCCGACCGAGACCGTCTGCCCGTCTGGTTCGTCATAGCTCAGTGGAACAATCAGGTTGGCGCAGTCCAGGTCCGGATTGTCGTAGGCGGTGCGGTCATACTCGTTGGAGGCGAATGGCACACAGTCCTGCCAGGCGAGCCGCTGATCGTAATATCGTTCCAATCCGCTCGGGATGACACCGGCACCGTCGCCGCCGGGGATCGGTTCGCCGATCTCGCCCTCCGGTGGCCCAGGGGTTTGGGCATCCGGGGTCCCGGAGGGAGCCGACTCCGCAGTACTGGGATCGGTATTGTCAGGTGCTGAATCAGTGCCGGGATCGGAATCGGCTGAAGTGCTCGGCGGCACCGATGGCTCTTGGATGGGGCGTGAGCCGGTGGTGGCGGCAACACCCTGCCCAGCGATGGTGGTTGCGCACGAGGCCAGCAGAGAAGTTGCCGCAAGAAGACTGATGATCGCGACGGTGCGCGCCTTGAGATTCCGGTTCACTCGGTCGATGGTGCCATGCTGCGATGAGAGTGGGCGGGCAAACCGGACAAATTCGTCGCCGAACGGTCCAATCCTTCTCGCTCAGCCATCCCTCCATTCCTGGTCTTCGGCTTTTGTGCGATCTTCCCGATCGTGGATTGTCTCCAGTGCCTGCGCTGCTGACTCGGCGTCCGGGAATGGCCCGAGGAGGTCTTTGGCCTTGCTCTGGCCTTCACCCTCGACTTGTTTGGTTTTAAGGTTGTAGAAAAACTGGGTACTGCGGCCTATTTCCTCACCCATGAGAATGCTCCTCGATTCTGGTTCTGCCAGCCAGCCGGCTGGTCTGCTCGTTGCTGTTCAATGGATCGGCGCAACGATATAGGTGTTCGTCTGAACGTTGGCCGACATCAGTTCCACTTTGATGATCTGCCCCTCCTCCAGTGCGGTGGCCTCGCATTTCGCCCGTACCGGTGGATCCTGCAGAACCACCGATGCCCGGTTTTTCTCCTCGTCGATCTGCAGCACGGTGGCGGTGAAATACTCCCCGACCCGCCCGTGCAGCACGAACGTCCCGACGGCCCCGACGCAGGCCCGCTCCAGTGTGTTCGCCCGACGATCCGACGAGGACATCAGGGCCGGCAAGTCCGCGAGTCTGGCGCGAACCCACTCCGGTACTGGTGTTCCGGAATACAAACTCAAGCAGATTTCAGTGCCGAATCGGTCAACCAGACGACGCAGCGGCGCCGTCACATGCGCATAGGCCGCGCCGACTCCGGCATGTTCCACCGTCGCCGGCGGGTGTCCATCGAAGGTGGTGTAACCGGCGCCGCGCAGCAACCGCACCGCATGATCCAGAAAGGCAGCCTCCTTGGGATTCGCCGAGTTCAGTTCACCGATCACCTCTCCGGGTGAGGTCCCCTTGGGCCACGGGATGCCGAGCGCTTTGATGGCCCGCCGCAGACCCTCGACCTGACGAGAATCCGGATTCGGCAAAGTGCGCAGTATTCCGGTATTGCCGTTGATCATGATGTTCGCCGCGCACATGCCGGTCATCAGGCTGATCTCGGCGTTGTACTGCTCAATCGGCCTGATCGCCCGCAGCTCGAGTGTCCAGTGGCCCGACTCGGATTGGATGATTTCGGTATCTGGCAGGTCCAGGGTGATGGCATGACGCTCGCGGGACAGCTGTTGCCGCAGTCTTCCCACCGCCGGTAAATGTTCGATCGACGGATGTAGCGAGTTTGCTTCCAGATCTTGTTGGGCTCCGCGATAGTCCAGGCGAGCAACGGATTTCACCCAGACCCGGTCCAGACTGACCGGCCCGGCCACCCCTCGGGTATCCAGGTCGATGGTCCATAGCACTGCTGCCCGTCGCTGATCGGGCAGCAGGCTGGCCGCACTCTCGGACAGAGTCCTCGGATGCAGTGGTGTCGAGCGGTCGGGGCTGTAGAGGGTTTGTCCCCGGACGAAGCTCTCCGCCTCCAGCGGTCCGCCCGGACGAACAAACGCCGCCACGTCGGCAATTGCGTAAAAAACTCGAAAGCCGTCCGGAATCTGCTGGATGAGTACCGCCTGGTCCAGGTCCATCGAACCGACCGGGTCCAGGGTAATCAGCGGCAGATCGGTGCGATCCGGGCGGTCCGATTCGATCCAAGGGCCATGATCGGCGCTTTCCTGCGCGTCGGCCGCCGCAGCTGCCGGGTATTGCGCCGGAATCTGCAACTCGGCGCGGATGGCGTCGAAGTCGATCTTGGCCGGGGTGGTGTAGATCCGTCGTTGGAGCACCTGGTCACACTACGTCGTCGGTGCCCAGCAACGTGTTGCTGGGCACCGCTTCCCTACCGTCGACCGTCGCGAATCTGGTAGATCCTCGCCAGCGTGAGTCCGGTTGAATCGACAAATGCCGATCCTGGCAGTCCGGCGGCCATGCCGGCCCGAATGGCCGTGGCGCGCCCCTCCACCGCAGCCTCCTCCAAGCCGGTTATGACAGATGCCCGCACCGACTCAACCCATGCCAAATGTTCGATCAGAGGTGTGCGGTTGGCGTCGGGAACCGGGCCGGGCACCGAAGTCATTTCATTGCGCAATGGGCCGGCAATCAGCGTCATCAACTCCAGCAGAAGGGACTTTCGTGCATCGGGCGTCATAACAGGCAGATCCTTCAGACTGCGCCGAACACCATCAAGGACCTCTTCAGAATTCTGTTGAGCCATGCGCGAACAGTAGACCGGCCCGATTCCGATCCGGCTAGCAATCCGAACCAAGACCGGCTGGCGGCAACGAATCCGATGCCAGTGGGTCCGATTCGCAGTGCATTTCCCCGGTGAGAACTTGTCGGAGCGAGAACCAATCGGCGCGATCAGAACAGGCACGCGCTTCCGCGCAAACATTTCTGGGCACCGCGGAACGGGCTTTGAAAGGACGAGTTGGTCTGTAAGCCGGGTCCTGTTCCCGGGTGCCTCTCGGCAATCCCGTTCGGCAGTCATCCATCTACGCGCGCCGTCGCCGACGTGCTCCAGCGGTCTACCCGCAAGCTCGGGCGAGCAGCCCTCGAACACTTGCGCACCGACACCCAACCAAGGTTGAGAATCAGATCATGACCTTGCTCCGGGTGGGGTTTACCTAGCCGCACCGGTCACCCGGCACGCTGGTGGTCTCTTACACCACCGTTTCACCCTTACTCAGCGCGTCGAGACCTTTCGACCTCGGCAAACCAAGCGGTCTGTTTTCTGTGGCACTGTCCCGCGGGTCACCCCGGGTTGCCGTTAACAACCACCCTGCTCTGCGGAGCCCGGACTTTCCTCGAAGAAATTTCACTGTCCTCGCGACTGCCCGACCAACTCGTCCGATCCGTGATGCTACGCATTCGAAGCCAGACAGAACCAATCAGCCGATCAGATGACCGGTGTCATTGACCGTCCAGACCGTTGAATTGTCCTGGGCATCGACCAGGATGCCGGTCACCGACGCATTGTCGATCCGGGTCCGGTAGGCGACTTCGGTCGGCGCATCCAGGCCCCAGACCAGCAGCATTTTACTGGGCGCGGCATGGGTCACCAGCACAATCACCTTGCCGCGATTGTGCTGGACGATCTGCTGCGCCGCGATGGTGACCCGTGTGCGGATCTGTTCGAACGACTCCCCCTCGGGCGGGCTGGCGTTCACATCGGAGCGCCAGGAATCGAAGTCGGCGCAGTGTTGCTCGGCGATCTGAGCCGACGTCAAACCGGACCAGTAGCCCAGAGCGCCGTCGGTGATGCCGTGGTCGATCACCACACCGGACGGGATACCGGCCGCCGCGACAATTGCCTCGGCTGTCAGACGACAACGCTGGAGCGGGGAGCTGAAGATCAAATCCGGGTGCAGGGTCTTGAGTCGATGCCCGACTGCCACCGCCTGTCGTTCGCCACGCGAGGTCAAGGGCACGTCAGTGCGGCCGGCAAACTTGTTCAGGGCACCCCAGGTGGTTTCCCCGTGCCGGACGATCAACAACGAAGTGACCCCCGCTGGGAGCCCGGCACGGGAGGCTTTCACGAGCGGATCAGGATCGCGCCACATTCGCTGCAGCGAACGACGTCATCAACAGGGGCGCTACGAATCTCCGATAACGCGGTGCGGTCGATTTCGATGCGACAGGCGCCGCAACGCGCGCCGGCCAGCTGGGCCGCAGCAACTTGACCGGTGGAATGGATTCGGGTGTACAAAGCCAGCACGTCCGCCGGTAGCGACTTCACCACTTCAGCTCGATCGGTTGTTTGCCCGGCTATCTGCGCATCGATATCGGCGAACGTCTTGTCCCGTACGGTGGCAGCGGCGTTGATGGTGGCGCTCACCTCGTCCAGCGCTGCTTTCGCGGTGGCCAGTGTTGCTTCGGCGATCTCCCGCTGTTCCATCAGCTCGAGTTCTTCATCCTCCAAAACGCCCTGCCGACGTTTGAGGGACTCGATCTCGTGCTGCAAGTTTTCGAGTTCTTTGGCTCCCGCCGAACCGGAGGCCAGCCGATCGGCATCACGCTGGGCCCGCGCCCGGACCTGATCGATCTCGTTGTCGAGTTTGTTCATCGCCCGCTTGAGGTCGGTGACCGCGGTTTCGGCCAACACCACATCACGTCCGATCACGGTGGCCTCTTCGGTGGACTTGGCGATCACCGCCAACTCCGGCAGCGTCCGACGGCGGTGTTCGGCGCCCTCTATCACCTGATCGGCGGCGGCCAGATCCAGCAGACGTCGTTGTATGAACGGGTCGAGTTTCAGAGCCACCGTTTTGTCCTCCAGGTGTACATCGGCGGTCCCGTAATGGTCTCGCGCGACTAAAACCTATCTTCCCGGCCCAGGTCTAGGGAACCTGGCAGGTGGAAGGCCCAGGCATCGGTCCGAATCCGAGAAATTACCGAGCGGATCCGGTCCGGATGCGCAGCCTCGACCACGCCGGCCGCCGAGGCCAACCACGGCCACTCACTCGCCCAGTGCGCCACCTGGATCAACGCCGGTCGAGAGCGTTCGGCGATGAATTCAGCGGCCGTGTGATGCGAGAGATCAGCGGTGACATAAGCATCGGCAGCTCCCACTCGCTCCAACAGTGACCCACCGGCGCCGCCGCACACCGCAACGGTACTGATCATCCGGTCCGGGTCGCCGGTGGCGAGCACACCGGCTGCGGTGACCGGTAGGTTCTGCGCCACCCTGGCGACAAATACCCGCAGTGGCAACGGTTTTGCCAGTTGACCAATACGCCCCAAACCCACCCCCGGTTCTGGTAGCGGGGCGATCTCGGTGATATCGAATCCTGGCTCCTCATAAGGATGAGCGGCGCGCAACGCCATCACCACCTGATTCCGGTGCTGTCGCAACAGGAACATATCAATCCGGGTTTCGGGCAGCCGCTCCAATTGATCAATCTCTCCGATCGACGGTTCGGCTCCCGGCAGTGGGCGGAACTGGCCGATGCCGTCGGTGAGGAAGGCCGCATCGGAGTAGTGGCCAAAGCTGCCCGCGCCGGCTGCTGCCAGTGCTTGCACCAGGGCCGGGGCATCGGCGCGCGGTACGTAGACCACCAGTTTGTCCATCGGCACCATCGGTGCCGGTTCGATCGAACGGGTGTCGATCAGACCCAGACTCGCCGCCAACGCATCATTGACGCCGCCGCGAGCCCGGTCCGCGTTGGTGTGAGCTGCAAAGTGCGCGACACCGGCCTGGACCATCCGGTGGATCAGCCGTCCTTTGGGCGTATCGGCGGCGACCGACTTCACCGCGCTGAATAGCAGCGGATGGTGGGTGATGAGCAACTCAGCTCCGATGGCCACCGCTTGTTCTACCGTGCTGTCATCGACATCGACGGCAAAGAGCACGGTCTTCACCGGCGCAGCCGGATCTCCGCAGGTCAGGCCGATTCCGGTATCCCAATCCTCGGCCAGCGCGCGAGGGTAAGCAGCCCACATGGCTGCAGTGATGGAGCCAACGGTGGGGTGCGTAGTCACCTCGGAGAGTCTGCCAGGTCGATTGCTCGGACGGTTGTCGGCCACAATGGAGATGTGCCCGACGACCTCTTTCATGTGAGCATCATCTGCAGCGGCAATATCTGCCGCTCTCCGATCGGCGAACATGTGCTGCGGGCCGCGTTGGACAGGGCCGGACTGGCAGACCGGGTCCGGGTGACCAGCGCCGGCATCGGTAACTGGCACATCGGCCAACAGGCCAACCCGCCCGCGGCTCGAGTGCTGCGCGCCGGTGGTTACACCTTCGATCATGCCGCTCGCCAGATCACCCGGCAGGAATTGAAGACCGTTGACCTGGCACTGGCCGCGGATCGCACACACCTTCGCGACCTACAGGCCTTGTTGCCCGACGGCGCCGGCGACAAGGTGATGCTGCTGCGCAGTTTCGACCCAGCTGCCGATCACGATGAGGTGCCTGATCCTTACGGCGGTCCTGACTCGCAGTTCGCCGAGGTGCTGGTGATGATCGAAGCCGCGACGCCAGGCATAGTGGCGAAGATCCGACGCCGGCTGCAATCACCCGATGCCGCCCACCGGGGTTCGTCATGACAACATCGGCCCATCCGAGGCTGCCGGCGCCGGCGCCGCCACGTCGAAGTGGCGCCCGGCTTCTGCTGCAGCCCGGCTGGTTATCCATCATCGTCCTGGCGATCATTTTTGCCGCACTGTGCTTTTCGGTACTTGCACCTTGGCAGTTCGGCCGTAACGAGGAACGGCAAATGCAGAACAGCCAAATCCGCGCCGCCGGAGCAGCTGCCCCGGTCGACGCATTGACCGTCTTGTCGATCGACACCGAACCGTCGACCGAAGCAATTTGGCGAACGGTGAGCGCCACCGGGACGTTCCGTGAGTCCGGCCAGGTTCAGGTTCGACTGCGGCAAGAGGAAGGTGTTGCGGCCAACGAAGTTCTGGTGCCGTTCGACCTGACCACCGGCGAGGTACTGCTGGTTGATC
>JBBSRY010000045.1:0-8793 GCA_038242595.1 Mycobacteriales bacterium | reverse complement strand
GTGATGTCGTATTGGTCGGTGCTGGTTTTGGTGACCCGCCAGAGCAGGTAGCCGGCCGCCCCGGCGTCAAAGGCTGCCTTCATCTTGGCTGCCATTTGAGCCGCTCTGGTGTTCAACGCGGTCTCATCGCCGCCGGCAATACCGGCCTCACCGACCAGCAGCGGTTTGTCCAGTGCGGCAAGCTGCGCAAAGGAACAACCGATCAGCGCGTCGGTGGCCTGACAACCGGCCGAGTCCGCAGCGGGGGGCACTCCATCCACACCGCCTGGCATTGCCTCATCATCTGCACCCCAGTAACCCCAGTCATGGACCTCGGCGAAATCCAGACCGGGGACCCCGTACACCTCGCCGAAATCGGGACCGCTGGCTCCGCGGGCGCCGTTGCTCTGGGTGCCCAAGGTCAGCAGATGGTTCTTGTCCGCATCGTGCACCAGATTGCTCATGTCCTCGGCGAAGTCAACCAGTACCGATCGGCCCTGGTCGTCGCGGGCGCTGGTGTCGGCCTCGTTGATCAAACTCCAACCAAGAATGGTCGGATCATCGCGGTAGTGCTCGACCAGGATTTTGGCGTAGTCGCGATAGGAAAGCGGCGCGGTACCCCACGGTTTGCGATACCCCTCCGAGAACCAGGTGTCGTCCTGGTATTCGGCTTTCGGCTGCACCTCATCTTGGGTGGTGCAGTAACCGGGGCCGTCCTCGATGACCGGGAGTACCCGCATCCCGGCAGCTTTGGCGGCCGCCAGCACGGCGTCCATGCCGGAGTAATCCTGACCGGACTTGGTGTAAGTCTGGTACGCCCAGAATCGCACCACGGTGGCGCCGTAGGTGTCATGCAAGGTCTTGAAGGTTTGCTGCAGTTCTTCGGTCGACATCCGGTTGGACGGATCGCAGGAATAGCGGTCGGTGGCGGCCGCGTCGTACACATTCACGCCGACGAATTTGAACGGCTCGCCGTCGACCATGAATGAGGTGCCTTCGGCGGTGACAAAAGAGTCGGCGGACGTATTCGTGGAGGTGGGAGGGGTGCCTGACGAAGTGGTGCCTGAGGAAGTAGCGCCTGACGAAGTAGTTCCCGAAGACGTGGTTGCCGGCGAACTGGTGGTGGATGAAGTGTTACCGGTCGATGACACAGTGGCGTCGGTGGTGCCCGATTCACTGCCGGAGGTGCAGGAGGTCAGCAGCAACGCGGCCAGTCCGACGGCAATGATGCGATGCCACACCGTTTTCTTTGCATTCAACAACGAGGTCATCGGCTGACACCTCCATAGACGGAATCCACTGCAGCGGCGGCACTCTCGATGCCGTAGGCATGCAAGATATCTTCCGGGACCGGCCAACGACGGAGGTCGCTCGGCTCTGGCGCGGTGTCAGAACACGCCGAAGACGCCGTGCGCTCCAGGGCCGCCTCCACCGCTTGCGCGATGACGGTCCCGCCGGTCGGGTCCGCGTGATGACCGGCAAGTGGAAAGACGCCTGGTGCAACGGTTTCCAGGTCATCCAGCGCCGGACACTGCGCATAGACCACCGGCAGACCGGCGCCCATTGCCTCGATGACGGCCATCCCGAAGGTTTCGTCCTGGGACGCGCTGACGAGCACATCGAAACCACTGAGTATCGCCGGAATGTCGTTGCGGGCACCTAACAGCAGCACCTGATCGGCGATACCGAGAGCACCGGCCTGCAGCAGCAGTTCGTCGTGCAGGGGACCTGTGCCGACAATCACCAGTCGGCGACTACCCTCCTGCAGCCAGGACGCAATCGCGGTGAGCAGCTCGGGGAATCTCTTGACCGGCTCCAGACGCCCGACCGCACCGACAATTACGGCATCGTCAGGTACCTGCCATTCTTTCCGTACCGCGCGTCGAGCGTCGACAGAAAATGCGAGGGCGGCAAAATCGATGCCGTTGTTGACAACGGTGATCCGGCTCGCCGGTACGTCCCATTTGAGCAAGCGGTCACGGGTGGTCGGCGAGACGGCAATCGTGTGACTGGAAAGCTTCTCCAGAACCCGGTACACACTTCGCAACACCGTGGTCAACGGTCGGTTTTCGATCGTGGTGTCCATCAGTGAATGTTCCGAGGAAACTATTCGACGGACGCCGGCCAGCCGTGCCGCCGGAATGCCCCACAATTGGGCCGCCAACAGGTGGACGTGCACCACATCGGGGGCCTGGGCTTTGATCATCTTCACAAGCCGGCCAAATTGCCGCAACTTGCGCAGTCCGCGGTAGCTCCCCACATCGAGTTCCAAGACGGATTCGCCTGTTTCGCGCATCGCGTCTGCAACCATACCGCCGTCGTACAACGCGATTGTCGAACTTTCGGCGCCGGAGTAGCGCACCAGCGACTGAAGTTGGCGTTCCGCGCCGCCCGTCCCGAGGGCGGTAATGATGTGAAGTACCCGCGGTGGGGTGATGGGTGGGGTTTGGATGGAACTCACCTCGGTCGATTTGGTCACTGTCATCGAGAATCCCCAGCAGTCGAGATTAGGCCGGCCGAAGCAGAACTGACCGAAGGCGAACTGGCTGATTGGGTGGTGTTCAGCACATCGCGATAGACCTGGAGCACACCATCGGCGCAGGACTCCCAGGTGGGGAGTTCGACGTCGGGAACGGTACGTGGTCCGGCCTGATCGGCCATCTGCAACATCGTCACCAGCGCCGCGGCGATTTCACTCGTCGTAGCGTCACCGGAGATACCGTGCACCAGACCGTCCTCCACCAGGTCGCCGATACCGGCGACATCAAATCCGAGGACGGGCAACCCGCTGGCCACCGCCTCCATAATTCCGACGGGGTGCGCCTCGTAGCTCGACAACGCTGCCATCACCGAGGCTTTAGCCAATTCGCCGGCCATAGCCGTGCGATCAGCCGGTGGGAGGTGGGTGATCTCAACGGCGTCCTGGACACCCAGTTCGACAGCCAGCGCACGAAGCTGCGACTCGTAGGGACCGCTGCCCAGAATCAGCAGGGACGCCGCAGGCTCGGCTGCCAGGATGGCCGGCATTGCCTCGATCGCCCGATGATGTCCCTTGTATTTTTCCAGGCGGCCGCTGGAAACGATCCGTCCCGGGATTCGCTGGGCATCCACCGGGGAACCAGGCAGTGCTCCGCCGTTGCCGAGCACCACGAAATGTGACGGATCGATCCCGGTCGCTGTGCTGAAACGCTTGCGCTCAAATCTGCTGACGGCGATCAGCCGGGCCGTTCTGCGCAGCATTGGTGTCAGCGCCTTGAATTGCGGCCCGCGAAGTGCGGTACGACCCTGTGAGGAATGCCCGCCACTGTGGAAGGTCAGCACATAGGGCACCTTCGCGCGGTGCGCGGCCAACATGCCCAGCGCCGGTACCAGCGTATGGACTCCTTGAAAATGGACCAGATCCCATTTACCGCTGCCGATTTCACGCAGCAGTCCGGGGGAGAAGTAGTAATCGCGCTTGCGCGGCCACGCCCGCTTGCGGATCACCGGCACGGAGTTCACGAGTTCCGCCGGTGCCAGTTCGCCGCTGCGGTCGGTGGTCAGGATGGTGACTTCCACATCCGGATGCTGGGCCAGTCGCTGTGTCACCTGAGCGACATGCGTTTCGGTACCACCGAGCTCGGGCAGGAAGCGGTGCACCACCTGCAACACCCGCATCGGTCGAGCCGGAGTGTGCGCGCCGTCGACGGCGGGCGTTCCGGTGAGGTTCTGCGGTGAGGTGGTCATCTGATTTCCATTCGATTCTTGGGGTGGTTCCGACGGTAGGGCGCCAATGTCTTCTGGTCGATCTTTGCGTGATCAGCCGTCATTGAGTCGGTACCGAGGTCAGGTTGCCGGAGTCAAAAATGAGTTCCCGTAGCGGGTCGGTGCCACCGGCCGGGACAAGTTGCAGCAGTGTGCGGCCCGTCGGCGGGACGGTGACCAGCACGACCAGGCTGTCGGTTTCGGTGACATTCAGGTCAGTCGCTACCGGAACTGGTTTGAAATTGGTCACCATCAGCAGGTCGAACGGGCCCTGGGAAGATCCGGCGTTGATGGTCACTTGAATCTGCGACCCGGCGGTGATTGCGGCCATTTCCAGCGGAGTCGTACTGGCGGCGATCGCTGAATTCGCCGAAAAAGCCAACGCGCCAGCAACAATGAGCACGGCAGCCAGCGCGCAAATCCCGTTGACCCACGCGCCAGGGCCGACGGGTTTTCTCGATATCCGTTGTCCGTCACGGTGCAAAGCCAACTGATGCCACACCGAAGCGGGTATCGGCCGGATCGCGCCGAGTGCCAGAACCAGCAGCGCGACAATCCCGCCGCCGAGGGACCAGGACCGATGGGTCAGTCCGATCGGAAGAACATTGAGCGCCAGTCCGAGAAGTACCGCGGTGGCAAGCACGCAGGCCGCTGCTGTCACAACGGCGTCGACCACTCCGCGCTGACGGCGTCGCACCGCCCACTCGGCGGTAACCATGACGGCCAATGCGGTCAACGGCAGCGCTGCCCAGGCCGAGAAATTGCTGACCGCAAGGGCTGCCAGCACCAGAGCTATGCGCCACAGTACCTGCCACCGGCGAGTCCGACTCGGAGAAGTTGTCAGGGTAGCGGGTTCGATGTCAGTTTCCATTGGTCAAGCCCCTCAAGTCGTACACCATCACGGAGCCGTTGTCGTAGATCCGGTCAACACCGGGAACCGAGGCGAACTTCTCCAGAGCCACCGGCGAAACCGGCTCGGTACGGGTTCGTCCTTCGAACTCACCGGTCTCGATGTACACGTCCAGATGCGGTAGACCCTCAGAGATCCGGGTATCGACCACGAGGAACTGCAGACCGGCCTTCTTGATCAAGTCGATATCGGCCTGGGTGAAGTTCGGATCCAACAACAGGCGTGATGCGTCAATTCCGGTTGACAGGTGCCGAACGGTGAACTGGTTGCCATCAGCGGCGGCCAACAAACCGCCGATCCGATCGGCAAAGATTCGGCTGTCCGGAGGCAGCGCGATGGCCAGGAACTGGGCCGCAGCCAGATTGTCGGCGTCGATACTGCGTGCATCGGCGGAGATAAGGTACGGACCCGGCAACTGCCGGGCGGTCGGGCCGGCGCCCAGAATTGCGCCGCCGATAAAGGCAACGGTAGCCAGAATGGCCACCACCGTTGCTCCCCGCCAGGCAATCTGGCGTCGGCTGAGCCACCAGCCGACCGCTGCCGCCAGGCCGAGATAGGCAAATCCGGCAGCACGATCACCGACTTCAGCGGTTGCTGTTGTCAGGTGACCACCGGGAACGATCGGGTAAAGAAGTGCCAGTACCGCCAACACCAGACCGAATGCATGTCGGCGCGCCAGACTGTCTCTGGCGTAGATGAGTGCTGCCAGCATGCTCAGCAACGCGATGAGCACCGAGGTAACCAGCAGGACCTGTTCCCAGGGGGCGGGGCCGGCGCCGGCGCGGTCAGAGAAGATTGGTTTGGCCGAGTCACCGGCGGCCAGGCCGCTGGCACCCGTACCGAAGTTCACAAAGATGGCCTTCAGGTAGCCACCGACCGGGTTGCCCGGGATCAGCGTTGCCATCACAGTCATCCCGGAGCCGATGAGGGTCATCAGGAGCAGACCGATAACGTCGCGGTGATGCCGCATCCGTCGCGCGACGGGGTCGAGATCTACTCCTGGTTCGGCCACCGGTAGGTCGCGACCGAAGACAATGCGGCCCACGGTGCTTCGGGTACGTCTCGTGTGCGCTCGGCTGCTCGGACGCGTTCCGCCGCACATCAATTCGAAACCCAACCAGGTCGCGAATGCCGCGATCAGCAGCATCGCGGTCAGGTGATGGATGGAGGTGACCGCGGCCGTCAGGACCAGCGGTATTAATAGTGCGGTCCGGGAACCCCGACGCCGCACCATGAATGCATACACGGTGAAGACGGCAAGTGGTAGCGCCAACGTTTGATAGGAGTACTGCGAGTTGAAGAACAAGAACTGGGGGTTGCACAGGTACAGCACCGCGGCCAGGCTCGCGGCTTTGGTCGAGCCGGAAACCGCCCGGATCAGACCGATGATGGCAAGCATGATGATCACCCGGGCGAAGACCAGCAGCAGGGTTGCCGAGTTCAGCACTGATAGTCCGGTCAGGCGGCTGATGGCGTCGGTGGCGACCTCGAGCCCCGGGTAGAAGCCGGAGACCGGTAGCAGTGGATTTAACGCGTACAGATGCCCGGTTTCATCGAGCTGGCGGAGGGTGGTGGCGTGGAGCAGCTCGTCAAAGTAGGCGAAGTGCAAGGGGTCCAGCACTCTTCGGCTGAGCTGGAAGATGATGCCGACACTGACCGCCAGTCCGATTCGCTCGGCATTGCCGGTGTTGTTCAGCGCCATCCGCAGCACCACGGGAAGAAAGATGACGATCTGCCCCAGCACCCAGAGTGCCTGATTGAGCCCGGTCGGTCCATCCTGGCGCGAGCCAGCAGCAGCAACTGCCATCAGAACCAGACCCAGTGACATGACCAGGAGCAGCGGGGCGAACAGGTTCAGTTTTCCGATCGCGGCCAACCGGGTGGCTTTTTCCGGCACCGGCTTGTCGAATAGTGCGGGTGGCTCCTCGACCAGCTGTTCCGGACTTTTCAGATCCGAGAGCAGATCTGCGACTTCTGTCATCGACCCGGTGAGCAGCGGGCTGGCGACACCGGCCGAAGACGCCGACGCGGTGACCTCCGTCAGATCCAGCGGGTCGTCGGCACGCTGGCCGGCCAGATCCTCGATAAGTTCGGCGGTCGGGTGCGCAGAATGGGTCTGGGAGTGCATGGCGCGCCAGCTGCGCCACAGCGGGACCGTCAGGATGAGCGCCTCGGCGAACAGCACGATCAGCCAGCCCAGGCACAAACCGACAGTGCCGTTAAGACCGGCTCCGACAACGGCGCCGGCCAATTCCAGAACGAGGAATCCACTGAGAACCGAAACCGCTGATGTGGTTCGACCCTGCACGCGGCGCAGCGCAACGTAGTGATCCTTGATGACAAAGGGGATGCCGGCCAATGCCAGCAAGCGCAAGACTTCGACCCCCTCTTCGGCGTAGGAGGCACCGAAAATATTCAGGACGGTACCGGCCAGTGGGAAGAGGAAGAGGTAGGCGGTGATGCTCACGCCGAGACTGAAGGGAATGGTCAGCCGCATTCTGGCCAACACATCTGATTCCCGTCCACCTGCCGAGGCGAAAAGACCGATCGAAATCGAGTACGGCAGGGCGAAGACGAAGCCACATACCATCAGCGCGGAATTGAAGAATGCATTCTCGCGAGAAGACACCATCAGGGTCACGAGGATTGGCAGGATCTGGAGAGCGGCCTGCAGTGTGGTGTTGAGCGCGTGATGACTCAGCGCACTGCGACCGAGTCCACGCATCAGTGACGGCCGGATCAACTGGGTGGTGGTCTGCTGTGACCTTCCACCCCGGGTGCGTAGCGCGACCACCGGCAGCGAGAGCAGGTTACCGATGGTCCAGGACAGGAAAATTGTCATTCCTGTCGATAAACCCAGAACTGCCTGGCCGTCCGGCGCGCCCGCCGGAATCAATTGGCTTAAACCCAGCAGTGCCACAATTTTGATCACACTTGCAGTCACATTGCGTTCCAGCTGGAGTGCCCCGAACCCAATGGTGAGCACGGCCTGATCCAGCACCAACACGACCGACATCAGCCCGGTCCCGGCGGCCAGACCGAGCAGGGTGGGCAGACTGCCGGCGATCGGACGGAAATTTTCCGCTCCGAACACATGAATGGCCAGCACCGGTACCACGAGTGCCAGCAGGAAGCCGGCGGCGCCGGCGGCGACCAGGCAGGTCCGAATCAGCTGCCTTCGTTGACCCTGGTCGGTATGGGGCAACTTGGATATCAACAGGGTGCCGAGCCCCAGTGAACCAAGCGAGCCCAGCAGCATCATCATCGACACCGCCGCGCCGGCGACGCCGACGGCCGAGGTGCTGAAGGTCCGCGCTGCCAACGCCCAGAACACCAGGCCCAGGACACTTGTCAGTGCCTGCGAACCAACCAGGGAGGCACTGATGCCGGCAACCCGCTTGAGACCGCGGCGTACTCGCTCCTCCTGAGCTACCTCGACCTGCAGCGGTGTCGGTTCTTCCTCGGCCGCCGGTACGGAGGCCTCCCCGATCATCCGGTTCAGCTCGGCCAGGTCCGCTGCCCGAAAATCGACATCAGCGGACTGCTGGGGCGCCTCAGACGTGTGGTTTCTACGTCGTGGCACCTCGTGCATCAGCATGCTCAATTTCCGTTCATCGTCTGACTCGTGTGTAGCTGTTATTCGTAGCACCTGAATTCCGTGTTGTCCGGAACAAACTCTGCTCAACCGGTGACGTGCGCCAGGCGCGGCGCAATGGTCTGCGGCCGGCCGGTCTCAACGTGATGCATGCCCAATCGAATGCGGGAGCACCCCACGAGGTAGCCGGCAGTGGTCACCAGCAGACCCGCCGGAATCATCACGGCGCGCTGCAACGCATCCCTGCGTCCGGATACCCTGGCGGGCTTGAGCGCGATACCGAGCTGGGACAACATCCCGCCCGGCAACGTCTTGGTCACGTAGCTGCGCTCGCTGTCCAACCCGGCATCGGCCCCTACCAACTGCGACACAACCGCCTTGGACAGACCTTCGGCGTAACAGCGCCGAATGAAGTAAGCCCGCTTGGTGCGATCGGCACTGACTCTGTGCTGAACAACCATCGCCGGGTCGAAACGCAGTTCGGTGTCCTGCCGGTCTTCGCGAGCTCGGATGCACAGTTCGGTCTCCTCACAGCCCAATGGCGTGTTACCGATCCGGCCAACCG
>JBBSRY010000044.1:0-8825 GCA_038242595.1 Mycobacteriales bacterium | reverse complement strand
CAGGTTGGACTCCTTGATCGCGGTGCGGAAGGAATAGCCCTCCAGCGCGATCGCGCCGAACAGAACCAGAATCGGGATCCACACCCGCTCCAGCGGTTCCGGGTGCTGAATCTTGTGCAGACCCTCATAGAGCGAGAACAAACCGCCCACGGAGAACAGGACAATGGCGACGATGAACGCGTAGATATACCGTTCGCGCCCGTAACCGAAAGGGTGCAGCGCAGTGGCTGCTCGCTTGGCCCGTTTGCCGCCGACCAGCAACAGCACCTGGTTGCCGGAATCGGCCAGTGAGTGGATGCCCTCACCGAGCATCGAGGAGGACCCGGAGAACGCCCAGGCAATGAACTTGAAAACGGCAATACCCAGATTCGCGCCGAGCGCGGCAACAATCGCTTTGGTACCGCCAGAAGTGCTCATCTGTAATGTTTCTCCACTGTCTTGTGATTTGACGCCGTTCAATAGTGGTCGCGCCGCAGCTTGATGGCGCGCGCCGATCTGCTGCCGCAGCACCACATCGTGTTCACGTCAGATTGTGACCGACGATCTGCCCGGAACGGTAACCAAAGCGTCGATTGCGACGTTATTTCCGCCAATTTCCCAAGATCGAATGCTGACCGGTCGTGGACGGGACTACCGGGGACACTCCCCGCGCGTTGGCGTCACGACGCGATACAACCCGACCTTGTAGCTGCGTTTAGTCTGGGTCAATGCTCTCTCCCCACGTTCCAGATTTGACCGGTCTTCAGTTGTTACTGGCGGTGGCGAACGCCGGTTCCATCAACGGCGCCGCAACCGAGGTCGGTATTTCCCAACAGGCGGCCAGCCAACGACTTCGAGCTTTGGAAATTCGGGTCGGGTTGACCCTGCTCTCCCGGGGTTCGCATGGCTCGAGGTTGACCGAATCCGGAATCCTGTTGGCCCAGTGGGCATCCAAGGTCATCGAAGCCGCCGAGCAGCTCGATGTGGCAATCGCGAGTCTTCGCACCGATCATCAGGTGGAGGTCCATGTGGCCGCGAGCCTGACACTGGCCGAGCATCTGGTCCCCCGGTGGCTGGTGGCTTTCAGCGCCGGTCAGCTGCGGGCCGGGACATTGGCTACCAGAGTCCGGCTGACCGCCGAAAACAGTACATCGGTCTGCCAACGAGTCCTGGCCGGACAAGCCGATATCGGGTTTGTCGAGGGACCGTCGGTGCCGGCCGGTTTGCGATCAAGAGTGGTCGCCAACGATCACCTGGTCCTGGTGACACGACCGGATCATCCCTGGGCCAGGGCACGAAAGCCGTTGCAGGTGCGGGAATTGGCCGCCACTGCGTTGGTTTCCCGCGAGCGGGGCTCAGGCACTCGCGGAGCCTTTCTCGCAGCATTGGACAGCTGGGTCAGCGCCTCCGGTGAAGGGATCGATATTGCCGGGCCCGCCGTCGAATTGTCGTCCAGCGCCGCGGTGCGCGCGGCGGTGATTGCCGGAGCCGGCGCCGCCGTGTTGTCCGAGCTCGCGGTGGCCGACGACCTGGCAGCCGGGAAGTTGGTGAAGGTTCCAGTGCCTGACCTCAAGATGACGCGATCGTTGCGAGCGGTTTGGGTCGGGGGAACCGCACCGCCGGCCGGTCCCGGCCGCGACCTGGTCAACCTGGCAACGCGCCTCTAGCTCACCGTCGGGCACATCAGCTACGGGCGCCGCCCAGTTGGTAGGTCTCCCACGGCACCATCCAGTCGCCGTAGCCGTCCCACACCTGCAGAGCAGGACCTGCGGTGTTCTGAATGTCGACAATGTCGCCGTAGCCAAAGTTCTGGTAGAACCAGGTGGCGTTATCCATCGAGACATTCACGCAGCCGTGCGACACATTCTCCGAACCCTGCGCCCAGACCGACCACGGCGCGGCGTGGACGAATTCACCGGAGGATGAGATTCGGGTCGCGTACGCCACCTCGGTGCGATAGGCGCCGACGCCGGTCAAACCCCAGGTGGAGGAGTCCATGATTTTGGATTCATAGGCCTCGGCAACGACGTGGACGCCGTTATAGGTCGGGTATTGGTTGGTTCCCAGCGACACCGGCATTTCCATCACCACCGCCCCGTCGATAGTGATGACCATGGTGTGGGCGTTGTCGTCGATGGTGGCAATCTTGGACTGCCCAATGGTGAACGCGAACTTTTTGTCCTCCTGGCCGTAGATGCCGTCACCGACATCCCTGCCATAAATGTTGATGTTCACCTCCACCGCTGTTCCGGCCGGCCAATACGCCTGCGGACGCCAGTGCACTTCCTTGTTCGAGGTCCAATAGAAGGCGCCAACAACCTCGGGGCTGGTTTTGATGGTGATCAGCTTCTCGACCCCGGCCTTATCGACAATGGGTTCGTCGAAGAAGATCGCGATCGGCTGGCCGACCCCGACCGTCATACCGTCCGTCGGGAATGCGGTGGCCAGTGTTTTGTTGTCCGGCGTCAAGGTAGTGAAACTGTAGTTCTGGACGGCTTCTTTGCCCGCGGCGTCCTTGGCCACGGCGGCCACCGCGTAGGACTTGCCGTAGCCCAATGGTTCCGACAAGGTCCAGGACAATCCATCTGCGGCCAGCGCGCCTTCGACCGCTGCGCCTTGGGGGTTGGTCAAGACGGCCGAGACCAGGCTGCCCTGCGTCACGGAGAGAGTAATCGGCGCCGACGGGCTGACATCAACGGCGTCGGCGGCCGGTGACAGTGTCCAGACCACCGGCGGCGTGGGCGGCGGAGTCGAGGTGGATGTTGTCGTTGCGGGCTCGCTCGGTGCCGAACTCGGGCTTGACGTGGATGATCCCGCTGAAGCCGCACCCAGGGCCGGCACGGTGACCGGCGCCGCCACGATGAACGCAGCGGTGGAGCTGACCTTCGGAGCGGCTCCGCCACCGGCGCCCTGACTCGGCGCCGCAGACTGGGTGGAGGTAGTGCAGGCGGACAGCACTATTGATGTTGCAGCCGCTAACCCGACCCATAAACGCGTCCTTTTGCTTACGCTGCGTCGCCCCCCGGCTACACCCTGGTCAATAGACATCTTCGTTCCAGCCATTTTCCAACCCATCCCCGTCGCGCCTCGACATCTCCAGTCTGTCTGATCAGGGACGGCCGCCGGGCCGTTCCGTGGCACGTCGCACCCGTTTCGTCATCCATTCGTAATGCTGGCTGGCCTGCGGCAACTGTCTTACCGGTCAGTAACCGGCCATGAGTGGCATGTCGTGAAAAAGGTCATGGGTAAGTAAGGTTGCCTTTAACCGCCTTGTGACCTGGCCCACGCCCGGTGTGCGAGTGGTGTTGTGACCTATTACTCGCCTTGTCAAGGAGGACATAGATGCCCCCAGTTGTTGCTGACCGCCAAAATTCATTCGGGGAGATGTTCACCGATCGGGTCACATTGACTCCCAATAACGAAGCGTTCCGTTATCCGGTGGATGGCACCTGGAAATCGCTGACCTGGACCCAGACCAAGGACCGCGTCTTCGCCATCTCGGCCGGTTTGATCGCTCTCGGAATCAAACCGGAAGAGCGAGTCGCGATCGCCGCCAATACCCGGATCGAGTGGATCCTGGCCGATCTCGGCATTCTGTGCGCCGGGGCGGCGACCACCACCATCTACCCCTCGACCGCAGCCGCGGACGTTTCCTACATCACCTCTGATTCCGGGTCCAGGGTGGTGATCGCCGAAGACCAAACCCAGGTCGACAAGCTGCTCTCGCGTAAGGACGAACTGCCTGATCTGTTCAAGATCATCGTGATGGACTCGTCGTCATCGTCGATGTCGAAGAACGATGACCTGGTCATCACCCTGGCCGAGTTGGAGGTAATGGGCGCGGCCAAGCTGGCCGAGGATGCCGAACTCGTCAACAAGTCCATCGCCGCGGTCAAGCCCGACGACCTCGCCACCTTGATCTACACCTCCGGCACCACCGGCAAGCCCAAGGGTGTCCGACTGCTGCACAGCAGTTGGACCTACGAGGGCTGGGCCGTCGAGCAAATGAACATCATCAGTGTCGATGACGTGCAGTACCTGTGGCTGCCGCTGTCCCACGTCTTCGGCAAGGTATTGACCGCGGTCCAGTTGCGGATCGGGTTCAGCACGGCGGTGGACGGCAACCTGGACCGGATCATCGAGAACCTGGCTGTCGTCAAGCCGACCTTTATGGCCGGTGCACCACGGATTTTCGAAAAAGTCCGAGCACGGGTGATGCTGACCGCCCAGGGCGAAGGCGGGCCCAAGGCCAAGATCTTCGACTGGGCATTCAGCGTCGGGCATCAGGTTTCTGCGCTGAAGTTGGCCGGTAAGCCCGTTCCGACCGTATTGGGTCTCAAGCACGGCATCGCGCAGAAGTTGGTCTTCTCCAAGGTGCAGGCCCGTTTGGGCGGTCGGATCAGATTCTTCGTCTCCGGTTCCGCTGCGCTATCCCGCCCGGTTGCCGAGTGGTACGCCGCGGTTGGCATGCCGGTGGTCGAGGGATACGGCCTGTCCGAGACCAGCGCTGCCACGTTTGTCGGACATCCGCACGATCTGGTCTTCGGGACCGTCGGTCCGCCGCTGTTCGGTACCGAGGTCAAGATCGCCGAGGACGGTGAGATCCTGGTTCGGGGGCCCGGCGTCATGAGCGGTTATCACAATCTGCCGGATGTCACGGCCGAGGTGCTTTCCGCTGATGGTTGGCTCACCACCGGTGACATCGGCGAGATGGTCGACGGCAAACTCAAGGTCACCGACCGCAAGAAAGACTTGATCAAAACCTCCGGCGGCAAATACATTGCGCCGCAGAAGATCGAGATCCTGTTCAAGGCCATCTCCCCCTACGCCAGCCAAATCGTGGTGCACGGTGAAGGACGCAAGTTCGTCTCCGCGCTGATCACCCTGGACGCGGACGCCATCACCGATTGGGCTAAACACAATGGGCTGGAAGATAAGTCCTACGCGGAGCTGACCAAGGACACGGCCGTCAAGTCGCTGGTCGATTCGCAGATCACCGAACTCAATTCCAAGCTCGAACGCTGGGAGACGATCAAGAAGTTCGAGATTCTGCCGAAGGACCTGACCATTGAGGACGGCGGGATCACCCCGTCACTGAAGGTTCGCCGGAAGAACGTGGAGAAGCAGTACGGCAAGTTGCTGGACGGTCTGTACAAGGATTAAAAAGTACTGCCGAGCGGTGACTTCGGGCTATTCCTCTTGCTGGATCAGCCCCGCAGTCACCGCTCGGTCTATTTTGGCCTCGAGTTCAGCTGTGGTCGTAGAACCCCCGGCCGGCACGGTAACAATGGGTTTTGACCTAATGGTTAAAGAACCGAATGGTTAACGAAGTGGAAGGCAGTGCCGATGGCAATCGCGCAGACCACCGCAGTGCCGGCTCCAGCCGGACCGACGGCGACCTCGCGATCAGCGGCATCGATGGTGCTCGGTTGGCTTGGTATCGCCCTGACGCTGGTCACCGTCGGGTCGGTGTTGGCCCTTCATGTGGTTGGTCCAACAGCTGCGGTGAGCCCGATCCGGCGCACGATCAGCGAGTACGCCTACGCCAGGAACGGTTGGGTGTTCAATACGGCGGTGCTGGTCCTGGCGAGCGGTTCGTTGCTGATTACCTTTGCGCTGTGGTTGACCGGCCGCATCAAGCCGATATCCGTTGCTTCCGTTGGCATGTTGTTCTGGAGCATCGCTCTGGTGACGCTGGTGATCTTCCCCAAACACGACTGGTCAGTCGGACCCAGTAACCACGGGATGATCCACCGGGTGGCCAGTTTGGTTGCCTTTATCTCTCTTCCCATTGCTGCGTTCCTGATCGGGCGTCGGTCACGCAAAGTTCCCGCGTTGAAGGTCGCATCCCGGGTGACGACAATCCTGGCCTTGATTTCCGCGGCCTGGTTCTCGGTCATCGCCGGCGCCGCGCTGCTCGCACCGATCACCGGAACCCCCTGGTACCGCGCCATTCCGCTGGGACTCTTTGAGCGGGGTGTCGCGGTTTTCGAGGTGCTGACGGTGATTGCCGCCGGTTATCTGGCGGTCAAGGCCGCGCGCGGCGTGTATGTGGTCGTCTGAGGGTGGTCAATGTCAGCCCTTGGAGCGCGGTCGAGAAGAATAGCCTGGACAGATGTCTGAGCCTGATACCCCTCTAGCGGCCGCGCTCGCAGAACATCCAGTCGTTCTGGACGGCGGTTTGGCGACGCTGTTGGAAGCTCGAGGTCACGATCTGACGTCGTCGATGTGGTCAGCTCGGCTACTGCGCGACGATCCGGCAGAAATCCGACGCGCTCATCGGGAGTACTTCCTTTGCGGCGCGGACGTGGCGATCTCGTCCTCTTATCAAGCCTCCTTCGATGGGTTCGCCGGCCTCGGGCTTGACCGGGCGCAGGCCGCCGCCCTGATGGTCGCCAGCATCACCCTGGCCCGCGAAGCCCGTGACGACCTGGCCGGTGATGGTAGGTCCCGGTGGGTGGCTGCCTCCGTCGGTCCGTACGGCGCGACACTGGCCGATGGTTCGGAATATCGCGGCGACTACGGCCTCTCGGTCTCGGAGCTGCGTGACTGGCATCGACCGCGCCTGAAAGTGCTGCTCGACGCGGGCGCCGATATCCTTGCACTGGAGACCATTCCGAGCTCGGCCGAGGCAACGGCGTTGGTGGCCGAGATCTCCGGCACCGGGCACCCGGCGTGGTTGAGCCTGACCATTGCCGGCGGTCGGACCCGCACCGGCGAGCCGGCGGCCGCTGCCTTCGCGTTGGCCGCCGATGTGCCCGAGATCATTGCCGTCGGGGTGAACTGCACCGACCCGCTCGAAGTCGCTGCGTTGGCGCAGATCGCCGCGGAGTCATCCGGCAAGCCTGTGGTGGTGTATCCGAACAGTGGCGAGCTGTGGGACGGGGCAGCACGCGCCTGGACCGGATCACCGCGTTTCCCCGACACCCTTGTCAACTCCTGGGTAGCGGCCGGTGCTCGGCTGGTTGGCGGTTGTTGCCGGGTGGGCCCTACCGAGATCAGCCGTATAGCCGCGGCTGTTCGCTAGTTTTCTCGGTGGGTTGCGGCCACGGCCGATCAGGATGCGCCCCTTGCGTGGTTCGTCGGCCCGGGGGTGGAAGGTCCACCAGCGGCCGCCCAGGGTTCACCCCACCCACCCATAGCCGGCCGGGAGCTCATGAGAGGGTGACGGAGTGAGCATGAAACAGGCAATCGACTATTTCGACCAGTGGGTAGCGTTCCGGCAGCGATACCTGCGGATCCCCGGTGTCCAAGTTGCCGTGCAGTCCGGCGATGACCTCCTGCTCAGTGCGGCCTACGGGGACGCCGACAGTGCGAGCCGAACGGCGCTGACCACCGAGCACTTATTTCGCGTTGCTTCGCACTCCAAGACCTTTACGGCCACCGCGATTGTGCAGCTTGCCGAAACGGGCGCGCTCAGACTGGATGATGCAGCATCGGTGTGGGTGGACTACCTCGCCGACACCACATTGGCGGATGTGACGATCCGTGAGCTGCTGGCCCATCAGAGCGGCATCATCCGGGATGGCCGAGAGGGTGATTTCTGGCAGCTCGGCCGGCCGTTCCTGGACGAGACTCAACTCCGGGACACCCTGTTGGATAGCAGCGCGGCGGTGCTGACGCCGAATGAACGATTCAAATACTCCAACATCACCTATAGCCTGCTCGGCGTCATCGTCGCGGCTGCCTCGGGAATGCCCTACAGCCAGTACGTGACCGAGCGCATCGTGAACAGGCTCGGACTGGTCAATACCGGACCGGAACTGGATCAGAAGCGGCTCGGCGAATATGCCACCGGACACTCCTCCTTGGCCTACGCCGACCACCGGATCCCGATCGAACACGTCGATACCAGGGCGATGTCGGCGGCCACCGGTTTTTACTCCACTGCTTCAGACCTGGTCAAGTATTTTGCCGGGCACTTCCTCGGCAACCAGGTCCTCTTGCCTGATCGCTGGAAAAGGCAGATGCAGCAACCGATTTCCGATGTAATCGGTGGCGATAGCTACGGTTTGGGGATGAATGTACGGACGGTTGGTGACCGTCAATTGGTCGGTCACGGAGGCGGCTACCCCGGGCACATCACCGCCAGTATCGCTGATGCCGAAGCCGCAGTGGCGGTCACCGTGCTGACCAACGCGATCGACGGGCCGGCCGATCAACTGGCAGTGGCCGCCTTCAAACTCATCGACCTGGCCGGCACCGACGTCAGTGATGATCGGGCGCCGCGATTCACCGGACGCTACGCCAGTCTCTGGGGGGTGCTGGATATCGTCGCGTTGGGCGACAAGCTCTACGCAATAAGCCCGTCCGCCCCGGACCCGACCGAACTATTGACCGAACTCGAAATCGTCGACGAGAAGTCTCTGCGGGTGACCAAGAGCCCAGGAACGTCGTCCTTCGGCGAGACCTGGGTCTTCGATTTCGCCACCGACGGCACTGTTCGTTCTTTTGCCGGCGGCAGCGGAATGACCCAGGTACCACTGGCAACGGTGCAACTACCCGATCGTTTCGAGGTGGGGGTACCCAACACCTTCAGCGGTCCGGCGATCGGTAGCGAGAATTCGTCAACACTTTCGTAAAAACCATGCCGGACGGTCGACGGTAATTGACCGGCCAGCGATCCGAAACCGTAAACGGAGACCGTGCGCCACCCTGCGATGCGCCCCTTGAGCAGTCCTGCACTTCTCCGGCAATGGGCGTACTATGTGTTAATGAGTTAAGACATTGAGTTGGGGTCGGCGCACGAAGGCACCGGTCCACCGGACAACCGAGTTGATTACGGGGGCCGTCATGAATGTGGCATTCGTTCTGATGTTGATTGCTTTGGGGCTGGCTGTGCTCTG
>JBBSRY010000043.1:0-8860 GCA_038242595.1 Mycobacteriales bacterium | reverse complement strand
TTCTTACACGGTCTGGGCCGCCTCCTACGACGGCACCGTTTGGACCGAACTCAGCACCCGTCAAAACATCACCGTACCCACCACCCCCTAGCCACACACTTGTGACACTAGGCACTGATAGGAGCAACTATTATGAGTGATCAAAATCCGTCCCGCAGGCTGTTCAGGCGCTCGGCATCTACGTCGGCTGGGTTCGCTGCACTACTAGCAATGGCCCTGCTGGTTCCCGGTGCCTCAGCGAGTGCAGATCCCGTCCTGACACCCGGTTCAGCGGTGGGCGCCAACCGCCCGGCACCGTCTGTTCTGAGTCTGCCGACGGACGCTTTGCCGGCGACCACGAAGCTCAGTGACCGCTGCAGCTACCGGTTCGTGAGCCCGCCACCTAGTGGGACGACCATCCTTCACGTCGCACCGTGCGGAACGTCGACCGGCGACGGATCACTGGACCGGCCCTGGCACACCATCGCCCTGGCAATGGCCAAGGCAAAAGCCGGCCAGACAATTTACGTACACGACGACCCATCCCTGGCCGTCGACTACGCAGAAAGCGACTTGCGACCCTCCCAAGGCGGCACGGGTGCCCCGTGCACGGCCACGGGGGCTACCCCGAACCGTATTCGTCTAACCGGAGCCCCGGGCGAAGGCATGCCGACGATCGCCAAGCCCGCTGGTGCCACGACGGCTCAGCCGGTTCTGCGGCTGGACAAGCCGTGGTGGCTGGTGGAGAACCTGCGGATCCTCGGGCGCAACGTCGCCTCGCACTCCACCGTCTCGATCTCCGCAGGGTGCACAGTGTTGCGCAAGGTCGAGGTCACCGAGTCGGGGACGGCGAACGCAGCGATCGCCTTCAGCTCCAGCCAGGACGCTGCGGTGGTCGAGAGTCACATCTGGGAGCCGCTGACCGGAGACGAGATGACCGGTCGACCCGCCGCCGTTCCCGTCGACTCCCGCGACCACCACGGCATCACCATTTCCGGGACGTCAAACCGGGTGTTGGTCCGCGGCGTCCACTCCTACGGACACGACGGTGACTCGGTACAGTGCGGAGAGTCGACGAGCACCTCCGCGGCCATGGACCCCCAGAACGTCACCGTTGAGGGCAACCGCTTCCACCAGGACGAGGAGAACGCGGTTGACATCAAACACTGCAGCCGGGTGAGTATCAGCGGCAACAAGTTCTTCGGCTACCGTCCCGCCCGACCGCTGTCCACGTGGCGTTCCTCGCAGGGTGATGCTGTCGTCATCCACCACAACTCAGTGCAGGCTGGTGCGGCCCAGGTACTCATCGAAGGGAACCGGTTTTTCCGCAACAGCCGATCTGTCAACGTCGGAACCCAGCCGAACCAGATAGTCATCAGGCGAAACGTCATCTTCGACGCCAAGAACGAGCACTGTGGGATGGGTGCAGGCATCCGTGCCTCCGGCCACCGGATCGAGATCTACCACAATACGGTCGATCTCATCCCCGGCCCCCAGACACCTCCTGATACCGGCTGCCCCACTTGGTCGGCCTCTGACCGTGCAGCCATCCAGCTCACCGACCAATCGACCACGACCAACGAGCGGACCGTGTTATGGAACAACATCGTCTCCCGGGCATCTTTGCATCTGTCCGCCAACGTTAACTCGGCGGCGCTCGACGCCCGTAGCAACCTCTTCGACACCGCCCCCAACGGCGGCGCCCCACAGGGGTCGATCATCAGCGACCCCCTGTATGTCACCGACCCGGCAGCCAACGACTACTACACCCGCCCCGGCTCCCAAGCCCGAGATCGCGCAACCCCCGTCTCAACATCGCTCTCGGACCCCATGATCTACTGTGACGACCCCGGCGACGCCGACACCATCACGCAGCCCGACATCGGCTTCCTCGAGTCCTGCTCCTGCAGCCCTGAGGCCCGAACCTCTTTAGGTTGATGCAACCAAAGCGGCCGGTCGGGATCGTCTTGGCGGATCAGGGAACCGCCGGGTTGGAATTTCCCGGCCATGAAAGAACTTCTAAGAAATAGCGTTCCTTAAATACTGAGGATAGGGCTGCTGTTTGATGAAGCAGGAGAGTATTGTTGGGATCCTTGACGCGTAGGTGAAGCCCTCTTCCGGTGGAAACCCGTCTACGCCTTTTCGGGGGTCGTCATGGCTCAAGTTCCAGAGAATCTGGTAGGTTCACGAGAAACGTTTCCGAGGACGTATGAGGTTGTGGCATTGCAGGTGCCTATCTCTTACAACCGTCACAGTGACCATGATCATAATGGGTTGATGTTTGCGCTCAAGCGCAATTATGAGCATCTGAAAGAATTGGGTCAGCCTAACGCTGATGGCACGCCCCGGTTCCATCCCGATAGGCCCGACCCATTGGTACGGCCTCTGGTCTTGCGTGCTTGCGTGGGTGAAACGGTTCGCGTTGAGCTCACCAATCATATGAAACGCCGTCGGGTGGGACTCCATCTGATTGGCGGCGGTTATGAAGTAAATGAGTATGACGGGGCGAAAGTTGGCGGTAACCCTGATACGACTATCGCGCCGTCGGAGGAGGGAACGTACGAATGGCGATGCGACCATGAGGGCGTTTTCGTGCTCCACGATGCGGCGGATCTGGGTGGCACTGAAGACAGCAGCAACTTGCACGGATTGTTCGGAGTCCTCGTGGTCGAACCGGCGGGCACCGTCTGGCGGGACTCTTCCGGACAGGAAATGGCCCAGCACACCCACCCGCATGACCCTGAGCCCAGCACGTCCGCTGCTGGTGAGGTGGACGGGTTATACGTGGATGTATACCCGGCGGGATCAGGAGAGAGTGAGAAAGCGCCGTGGCTGGGGAAGCCGACGAAGCACGTCGACCGGCAGGCGGCATTTCGTGAGTACGTCATCGTTCTTCATGACGAACCGGAGATCTTCAACCACTCTAATCTGACCCATGTAAGGCCGCCGTGGGGTGAGGAGCAAAGCCCTCACCCGGGCCATGCCGGCGGCGTATCCCATGTGATGCCGATCAGCTATCGTGCGGAACCGATGATCAACCGAGAGCGCCTGATCTGGAGCCGCATCACGGGCTCTGAGGTCTCAGCCGGAGATCCTGTGCCGGCACCTCTGGAGGTGCCGGTGGTGAATGAGGAACAGCACCACTCCTCATGGATGTTCGGCGACCCAGCGACTCCGGTGCTGCGAGCCTATCTTGGTGATCCGGTACGTATCCGGCTGGTGCACTGCGGAGTTAAAGAGACGCACGTCTACCACTTGCACCTTTACGCCTGGCACGCCGACGCTACCAATCACAACTCCCCTCTGATCGACGCGATCACGATTTCCCCGCAGACCGGGGTCACGATCGAGCCCCTGTATGCGGCGGGCAACCGGCAGCTGGTGCCCGGAGATGTGATCTGGCATTGCCACCTGTACCCCCATTTCCACCACGGCATGTGGGGTCTGTTTCGGACCTACGACCGCATCCATATGCGGGCGTTGCAGGATCCGGCCGTTCCCTGGAAATCCGAAGGTGGCCGCCCTAAAGTGGAGAAATATCCGGACGACACTCCCATTCCTCCGCTGCTGGTGCTACCGGATCGGGAGGAACCCCCTGCGCCTACTGATCAGGACCCGGGCTGGCCCCGGTTCATGATGGAAACCCGTTCGGGTGATGCACTGCCGGCTGATCCGTTGGATCGTGCTGGACGGTTTAGACAAAAGTCACCGCGCGTGCCGTGGATCTGGGACACGGATTTGCCCGCAGGTGTTAAGCCCGTGCCGTTGCCTGATGGGTTCGATTACCGGTCAGCCACCGCATCCGAGCGGGCATTTTTCTTTCAGCACCGGGGTAAGCAGGCGCAACCGGACGTAAAATTGAACACTGATCCGGAGCCGGGGTGGATGACTCCTTACCTCGCGTTCGCGGATGGACAACCGAAACGAGTAGACCGACACATCGAGGTCCTCCGGGAGCCGTTTTTGTATAACGGGCACGGGTGGCACGACCCTCGCGGCCACCGCTTCCGCTTGGCCGACCCGCACGCAGTGGATGTACTGACCGACATGGAGCTCCGGGCAGGTGCTGCCACACACATTGCGCCTCCCGGGCACAGCGCCGAACCCGAACCTGTAGTGGATCCACCCTCATCGCGGCCTATGGAGCAGCACGAGCCGCTCTTCTTCCGAGTCCACGCCGGCGATCCGGTGCGTCTGACCCTGCACAACCGCATCGCCTATCCGATTCCGGGCGATGAATACGATCACGCGTTACCCCGCCCCGGAGTGCCTGGATTGTGGGAGTGCGGGTTGCACGTCCACATGGTCAAGTTCGATGTTGTCTGCGCTGATGGGGCCGCATCGGGCTGGAATTATATGAGCGCACCCCGCCCGGGATACCGGTTGGACTATCGGTGGTGGGCGGATGAGGAATTTGGGGTGATTTTCACCCACGACCACCTGTTTGCGAACTACCGACAAAAACGCGGCTTGTTCGGTGCGATGCTGGTCGAGCCAGAAAACAGTGTGTGGCTCGACCCGTGGAACCCGGCTCGTTCGGTGATCGCCGGAGAACAGGCCGTCATCGTCGTACCGGCCCCTTCACCTCGGTTCTTCCGTGAGTTGGCCCTCGGAGTATCGGACTTCATACCCTTGCATGACAAGGAAAGACGTGAGCTCAATCCGCCCATGGCGCCGACCAGCGATGGGGATCAGGGCAGCATGGGGATGAACTACCGGTCCGCACCCTTACGGGAACGCCCGGGAGATCCCTCCAGATGGTTCGCCTCCCAGGAGCACGACCCGGACACCCCGCTGCTGCACTCCTATCCGGGTGATCCTATCTGGCTGCGGTTGGTAGCCGGGGCACACGAGGAACAGCACTCGTTTTCCGTCAACGGGATGCGATGGCGCCGCTTCCGCAATGACTCGAAGTCCCCATTGACTTCACAACAAACAATGGGTCTATCGGAAGCGTTCACCTTCACCATCAACGAGAACAGTGAATGCCTCTACGGTCCCGGAGATTATCTGTGGCGGATGGCCGGCGTTGATGACACCTGGCTTGGGTGTTGGGGACTCCTGCGGGTGCACCAGCAACCAGACCAGGATCTGCCAACCCTGCAGCAGGCCCTGACCACAGTGCTGCCTACCGAGGTCAACACCCCGACCGTCATCGATGAAATAAATACCGCACCTCATGAAGAACGGCCTGTCCGCCGCTACACCGTTGACGTGACTCAGGAGCGCCTGGTCTACCGCGAAGACCTCGTGGATAGGTTTGCCCTGGTCTATCAGGTCACAGGGGGAACCGGGCCGGACGGGCACCGCATCACCACACCTAAACCCGCTGACTGCAACGAGCAACCGCTCAGCCCGGGTGATATCGAGCCGCTCGTCCTGCGGTGTCTGGCCGGCGAAGAGGTCCACCTCACCCTGCGCAATCGCTTATCCACTGATCCGGAGGAAACCCTGAAACCCGAGCCGTTCGCCCCGGCCGTGCCCATCGACCTACCCGAACGCCAACGCACCGTGTCCCAGCATGTTTCCCTGCACGCGGACCTCGTCCGCGTCGACGTCATGCAACACGACGGCTCCCACGTCGGGCGGAACCCGGACAGCACCGTCGCTCCGGGTGAGGAACGAACCTATATCTGGGCCACGGACGTAGAACTGGGTCCGCTGCCGCTCTATGATCTTGCCGACGTCCGAAACCATCGACACCATGGGCTTGTCGGAGCCCTCATCGTCGAGCCACCCGGTACCGTGCCCGTTCAGGTAAATCATCGGGACGACGGCAAGGAAGCACCACCTGAGCATCAGGCATGGACAGGGGTGCAAGCTGTCGTTCACACCCCTACGAACTCCGTTCTCTACAATTCAGGGGACCAAGGATCCCACACCAAACACGAGGAAGTCGTCCTCGTCCTGCAGGACGGGCTCCGACTCTTCATAGACGACAACCTCGCTGTCCCATTTCCTGATGTACCTCCCGACCCGGGTGAAGACGATGTCGACCCTGAAGACCAAGGACAAAAAGCCATCAACTACCGCAGCAACCCCACCGGGCGGCAAAAGAACTGGCTGTCCGGTTCCCCATCGTTGGCCGCGCACTACGATGTGCCGCCCAACAGCGAAGTGGACCTGCACCTCATCGGCGGATTCGACAAACCACGAAACCACAGCCTGAACGTCCACGGAATGAGTTGGCCGGAATGGCCCCACAACGGGCACCCATCACCCCACGTGGGCGCCGAGGGAGGACTCTCAGTCAATTCCACCCGGACCCTGCACCTACACGTCGGCCCAGACGAAGCGGACCATGCCATACGTTCGGGTGTAGTGCGCTACACAGTGAGTCAAGGCCTCTGGGCGCTGCTACACGTGGGTAAACTCCTCGGCTCTGATTCCTCACCAGCGACCAAAAGAAGTAAATACAAACACTAGGATTGCGCCAACGACACCAAGGATAACAAGGCCCATGATGCCAAATGCCCGGCACGAGGCGTCACCGTGGGGCTATCCCTAGGTTGGGTGGCTTACTGGTAGCGACCGCTATTCGGGTGGTCTGTATTCCTGTGGTGGCGCGGTCCCGGTCGCGGGGCCACGTGAGGTTACTGTCTGCATTTGGTGTATCGCGAAGGGAGGTGCGCATTGCGTTGGAGCGTACACGGCAACCTTTCCACAGTGGCCCCTTGCATTTGCTGACCTGGATGAGATCTCAGCCAGTGTCTCGCGAACGATCGTTACCGAACGCCCGACAGGTTTAGGGTGTTGAGTAGGAACTCTCTTAGCGCTAACTACTGTTCAGTTCCTACTCAACCCCCGCTTAGTGTCGGATGACTAATAAATTCAGAAGCAACACTCTGGTGGCGGCGAAGTCATCGTTCCCAAGTTGCACGAATCAAGCTATGGGGTTCGGTATTCATTGGTGGCAGGAAAGTAGCCACCTGATGCTGTTGCTGGGATTTGATCATCCGGCCCACACGAGATTTCGAGATGCCGGTGACTTCGGAAATTTCCCTAACCGTGATGCCCTCGCGGGTCATAGCAAATACGGCTTGCTCCTCGACTAGTTCTGCAACAAATTCCGCCTCAAGCAGGGCGCGACGCGCTCGATTTACCGCTGCGCCGACGTCGGGTTTTGACCGACCAACACCAAACACCATTTGAAACGGACGGCGAGCCTCCCGTTCTTCTGCGGTCAAATCGGGCGACCGTGGGATTCTTCTCGGTACTGATCCGCTCGGCAGCAACTTACACACGATCCTTCACTGACTGCACGGCCACAACGACCCCCCCTGAGTAATCGTAGTAACGATACGATTGCGCCGTCATTGACACTCCCTGCCACGGGAATCTGGAGAATCCCTTGTACCAAGACGGGGTACATGCCGCGCCGGTGCCCCGCGCTTGGCCAGTGGGTGCCCAGGGCCAGGACGGGTGTGCCGTTGGCGGCCGGCAGCGGGTGGAAGCCGCGGCAGGGACACGGCCGCCGCGTAAGTCCCCACCGCTGAGTGTTGTCCGTTCGTTTCGGGAATCCGGTACGAACAGCCCAGGCGCAGGGCAAGTTCCTAGGATGGGAGATGTGGTGGCAGATTCTCCAGGGGTGGTTCGTCAGCAAAATCTCCCAGACGAACCCCGTCGCCACGTCTACTCCCAGCCGACCTGCCACGGCCACGCCGTGCGGGAGCCTCCGAACAAGATTCAAAAGATCATCAAGGAGATGAATCCATGACCCAAGACGAGCAACAGCGAGCACTCCTGAACGATCACCTAGAGCGCGTACAGGCCCGAGTACACAAACTCGAAGCTGACCTCACCGCTGTGGTTCGTACCCGCCGCAACCAGTCCGACGATGATGAACACGATCCCGAAGGTGAAACCCTCTCTTCCCTGTGGTCCATGCAGGCAGGCCTCCTTGAAGCCGCACGTGCAGACGCCAGTCAGGCCAAAGACGCGATGCAGCGCCTCGAGGCAGGCACCTACGGCATCTGCATCTCCTGTCTCGAGCCCATCCCCATCGCCCAGCTCGAAGTACGCCCCTTTCGAGAACGCTGCGTGCCATGCACAAGCTAAACACCCACCCCTGCCCGGACACGCAGATAGTGAAGCCCACTGAAAGCAGACGATCGGGCAGCTCAACGCCCAGACATGAACGATCCGCCATGACCTCGCACCCCGAGCCATCGCTTGCGTTCAGTTCGTCTTTGTTCCCGACAGCTCTGCCATGGCATCAGGAAACGATGGGTTTGCAGCCGGTGCCTATCGGCAAGGCTTTTCTGTGCGCTCCCAACCCTCCCCTGGGGTTGGATGGAGCAAGAGCCAGACGTGACGCTGACAACGCCCCTGTCGAAACTGGTCCCGCTCACCGGCGGCGATACCGCCATTCAGCGGCGAAAGAACACCACCACTCTTAAACAAAAACCACACGCAAGTACCCCAACCCCAACCCCAACCCCAACCCCAACCCCACGGAGACGAGAACAGGAGTACGGTGCGCAACGACCCGATGTCCATAGAGGAATTTTTGAGCTGGCAGCTCGAACCACCCACAGATGGTTCCCCTTGCGCGACTAGTTGCGTTCTCACCAGTTCGGTCGCAGTGGAACTACTTAGCATGAATTTCCGTACCGCTCTTCAGCCCCCGGGGTGCAGGTCACTACGTGATCTGAAGACACCGATCCACGACGAATAGCAGGCTGTCCACTAACGGCCGATTCTGAGACGGTTCAAGCACCCGGCGGCGCGCCGTCCCCAAACCGTCCACAACCCGTCTCACAACACTCCGAAAGAACAGTGATGTTGTGAGACAGTTGTGCGACACTAGATGAATGGCAGCCCAGCATTTCAATCTCATCGGTTACACCCGCGTCTCCACCAACGGACAAGACGCCCAACT
>JBBSRY010000042.1:0-8922 GCA_038242595.1 Mycobacteriales bacterium | reverse complement strand
CTGGGTATTCCGCGACGCGTCGACGGCGTCCTGGAGCTGTGAAGGCAATGAGCAGCGCCGAGATAGATGCCCGCAAATGCGCTGCGCCAACGTCTTCCAAACGCACGGATGAGTGACACCGGCCCGCCGGACCCGGCCATCGATACCCCGACACGCGCCAGCCCCGGCCATTCGCCCACACATCTACCGCGATGGGCCTAGTCAACGGCCGACCTCGCCGCTGCCGGACATGTCGCCAGGGTGACCGGTAGGCAACACCCTCCGGACGAATGCATCATTCTGCGGCTTCATCGGTCAAGATGACTGGAACAGAAACGTCATTGGAGTGTGCTGCATGGAGCATTACGACCTGCTGGTGATCGGATCCGGCCCGGCCGGCCAGAAGGCGGCCATCGCCGCGGCAAAACTGGGTCGCCGTGCCGCCGTGGTGGAAAAGCGGAATATGGTCGGCGGTGTCAGCGTCAACCTGGGCACCATTCCCTCCAAAACCATGCGCGAAGCCGTTTTCTACCTGACCGGTCTGAACCAGCGGGAACTGTACGGGCAGGCCTACCGCGTCAAAGACGACATCACCGTGGCGGATCTGTCCGCTCGCACCCAGCACGTGATCAATCGTGAGATAGACGTCATTCGCAACCAGCTTTCTCGCAACCACGTGGCGTTACTTGCCGGCACCGCCCGCTTCACCGGACCGCACGAACTCGAGATCGAAAATGAGCACGGGGTGAGATCCCAGGTGTGTGCCGGGCACATCATTATCGCCACCGGTACCAAACCGGCCCGGCCGAGCACGGTCGATTTCGATGGCGAGACCATCGTGGATTCTGATCAGATCCTAAATATGAAGTCGGTGCCGAACTCGATGGTGGTGGTCGGCGCCGGTGTGATCGGTATCGAATACGCCTCGATGTTTGCCGCGCTCGGCACCAAGGTCACCGTCGTGGAGCAACGCCCCAAGATGCTGGACTTCTGTGACCTGGAAATCGTCGAGGCGCTGAAGTATCGGCTGCGCGATCTGGCGGTGACCTTTCGGATGGGTGAGAGCGTGAAGATGGTCGAGAAACATGACGGCGGCACATTGACCATTCTGGAATCGGGCAAGAAGCTACCGGCCGATACGGTGCTCTATTCCGCCGGTCGGCAGGGCGTCACCGATTCGTTGAATATCGAGGCCGCCGGGCTCTCTGCCGATGCGCGCGGGCGGATCACCGTTGACGAACATTTTCGCACCGATGTGGACCACATCTACGCTGTGGGCGACGTTATCGGCTTCCCGGCCTTGGCCGCGACGTCGATGGAACAGGGCCGGCGGGCGGCCTACCACGCCTTCGGGGAGCCGGTGGGCGGGACGCTGGGAGACTTTCAGCCGATCGGCGTCTACACCATCCCGGAGATCTCCTACGTCGGAGCCACCGAGGAACAGTTGACCGCGGAAAATGTACCCTTCGAAGTCGGCGTTTCCCGCTACCGCGAGCTGGCCCGCGGCGCGATCCTGGGCGATTCCTACGGGATGTTGAAACTACTGGTCCACGCCGAATCACGATACCTGTTGGGCGTGCACGTCTTCGGTACGAACGCCACCGAGTTGGTGCATATCGGCCAGACCGTGATGGGCTGTGGCGGCACGGTGGATTATCTGGTCAACGCGGTCTTCAACTATCCGACGTTGGCCGAGTCGTACAAGGTCGCTGCCCTGGATGCGGTCAACAAGATGCGCAATATCGCCAAGGTCACCGGCTTCCACTAGGACGCGAGGTAACCCGGGCCAGATTCCTTATCGACCATAGGTTTCGAGCAGCCGCAGCCAGATCTCGCTCATCGTCGGATAGGACGGCACCGCATGCCAGAGCCGGCTGATCCGAACCTGCCCGACGACGGCAATGGTTGCTGAATGAATCATCTCGCCTACTTCTGGTCCGACAAAGGTCATCCCGACGATGACCTCGCGGTCGGTGTCCACCACCATCCGCGCTTTGCCGACGTAGTCGTCGGCGTGCAGGTGTGCACCGGCAACATTACCGATTTCGTAATCCACCACTTTGATGTTGGCGTAGGCTTTCTCAGCCTTGGCCGCGGTCAGGCCGACGGTGCCGATCTCCGGTTGGGTGAACACCACCGCAGGCACTGATGCCTGATCCGCGGTGGCCACATGCTTTCCCCACGCGGCGTCATCCACCGCGCCGCCCAGTGCTCGCGCCGCGATCACATCGCCGGCCGCCCTGGCCTGGTACTTACCCTGGTGAGTCAACAGAACCCGGCCATTCACATCGCCAACCGCGTACAGCCAGCCTTCCGGTACCGCCTGAACCCGCATCGTTTCATCAACCTTCAAGTACCCTCCGGATTCCAGGCCGATAGTGTCCAGACCGATATCCGATGACGCCGGGGTCCGGCCGGTGGCAACGAGAAATTCATCGGCCGTGAGGGTTTCGCCGTCCGGCAACTCCACTGTGACGACGCCGTTCGATCGATGGACCGACACCGGTGAAGCTCCGATTCGGATATCCGCGCCCGCCTCTTTCAGATGCGCGCTGACCATCTCACCGGCGAATGGCTCCAGCCCACCCAGTAATTCGGATCGGGACAGTACGGTCACCGACGAGCCGAAAGCCGCGTAGGCAGTAGCCATCTCGGTGGCGACCACACCGCCGCCGAGAATGATCAGCGAGGCCGGAATCTTGTGCGCGCTGGTGGCTTCCCGACTGGTCCACGGTTTGGTTTCGGTCAGTCCAGGGACGGCCGGGATGGTGGCGGTGGTTCCGGTACACACCGCGACCGCGTGCCGGGCTGTCAACACTGTCTCAACTCCGCCGGAGTCGGTGACCGTCACCTCACGCACCCCGCTGATCCGGCCGTGCCCACGGACCAGGTCGATGCCGGCACTGGTCAGCCACGACACCTGCCCGCTGTCATCGAAATGCTCGACAAACTTGTCCCGCCTGGCGAGCACGGCTTCCACATCCAGCGAACCGGTGACCGCCTGCTTTGCCCCGTCAACAGCTCTGGCCGCGTCCAGCGCCATGATCGGAGTCAACAGGGCTTTGGACGGCATGCACGCCCAGTAGGAACATTCGCCGCCGACCAACTCCGCTTCGACGATGACGGCGGTCAGACCACCCTGGGTAGCGCGATCGGCGACATTTTCACCCACCGGCCCGGCACCGATAACAACGAGGTCGTAAGTCGGCATGGCAGCTCCTGGGTAGCGGTGAAGTTGGTTAGGCAGACACTACTCCGGGGGTTCCCTAGGTCCGGCTCAAAGCGTTCAGAAGGCAGCTTCCGGGATATCCATCAATGACATATCGGCGGCCTCGACGATGGCGCGTCGAGCTGCCAGTTCCGGCAGCACATTGCGGCTGAACCAGCGAGCGGAGGCAAGCTTGCCGGTGTAGAAGTCGACGTCCTTGGCGCTGGGGCTGCCGTCGAGAGCGGTCTGGGCAACGGTGGCTTGCTTGAGTAGCAGATAGCCGATCAGTAGGTCCCCGGTGCTCATCAGCAGGCTCACCGCGTGCTCGCCGATCTTGTACAGGTTGCGCGCGTCCTGCGCAGACTTCATGGCGTAACCGACCAGTGTGGCGATCATGTACTGAACGTCTTCCAGAGCCGATGCCAGCAGTGCGAACTCTTCCTTGAAGCGGCCATCCTGGACATCCGGCGCGGCTGCGCCGATGAATTCGGCGACTTCGGTGGCTACCACTCCCAGCGCTGCGCCGTTGTCCTTGACGATCTTGCGAAAGAAGAAGTCCTGGGCCTGGATCGCGGTGGTCCCCTCGTACAGGGTGTCGATTTTTGCATCCCGGATGTACTGCTCGATGGGGTAGTCCTGGGTGTAACCGGACCCGCCGAAAACCTGCAGCGAGAGCGCAAGATTTTCATAGGCGCGTTCACTGCCAACACCTTTCACGATCGGTAGCAACAGATCGTTGACGCGTTTGGCAGCTTCCAACTCGGCACCGGGCGCCAGGGTGGCGACCCGGTCCTGCCAGGTGCCGGTGTACAGGTAGGTAGCACGAAGGCCCTCTGCGTAGGCCTTCTGTTTCATCAGGATCCGTCGTACATCAGGGTGGTTGATGATGGTGACCCGCGGAGCGGTCTTATCGGCCGACCGGGTCAGATCGGCGCCCTGCACCCGCTCTTTGGCATAGGCCACAGCGTTGAGGTAACCGGTGGAGAGGGTCGCGATTGCCTTGGTACCAACCATCATCCGGGCGTATTCGATGATGTTGAACATTTGCGCGATGCCATCGTGCACCTCGCCGAGAAGGTATCCGACCGCCGGCACGTCGTGCTGGCCGAAAGTCAGTTCGCAGGTGGTGGAGACCTTAAGGCCCATCTTGTGTTCGACACCGGTGACGAAGGCGCCGTTGCGCTCTGCGAGTTCACCGGTCTGCCAATCGAAGTGAAACTTGGGAACGATGAACAGGCTCAAACCTTTTGTGCCGGGCCGGGTCTCGACCCCGTCACCCTCGGGGCGGGCCAGAACGAAGTGAATAATGTTCTCGGTCATGTCCTGGTCGCCAGAGGTGATGAACCTTTTGACACCTTCGAGGTGCCAGCTACCGTCGGCCTGCTTCACCGCTTTGGTGCGGCCGGCGCCGACATCGCTACCGGCGTCCGGTTCGGTCAGGACCATCGTTGAGCCCCACTGTCTTTCGACCATGACGGAGGCAATGGGGCGTTGCTCATCGGTGCCGAGTTGGTGAATGAGCTTGGCCATACCGGAACCACTGGAGTACATGTAGACGGCTGGATTGGCGCCCAGAATTAATTCTGCGGCCGCCCAGCGCAAGGATGGCGGGGCGCCCAGACCGCCGAGTTCGGCCGGAAGTTCCATCCGGTCCCACTCGCCGTCCATCATCACCTGGTAGGACTTCTTGAACGACTCGGGCATCGCGACCGAGTGCGTCTTGGGATCGAAGACGGGTGGGTTTCGGTCGGAGTCGACAAACGACGCGGCGATCGGGCCGGTGGCCACCTTCTCCAACTCGACCAGTACCCCGCGAGCTGTCTCACGGTCCATATCGACAAATTCACCGGTACCGAGCCTGGACTCATCGTCGAAGACCTCGAAGAGGTTGAACTCGATATCGCGCAAATTGCTGCGGTAGTGGCTCATGGTGATGGCTCCTGGTCTGACGTTCAAAAGGTAAGTGGCGTGAGACTGAGCGAGTCAGGGCGCAACGGCTCGGAGTTACCCGCCAGTAACCCCACAGTATTACTCGCGAGTAACTTGCGCAAGTCTGTGGAGGTGCTCAGGTGGGAGGGGGGCCGGGATCGGTGTCTGCGGCATTGGATCAGCAGCTCAGGTGGAGGCGGAAATAAAACGGCCTCGGCAGCTGTTGTTTCAACTGTCAAGGCCTGGCAATCCACGAGCCCCGGGGCAAGCAGTTACCTACAGCAATAGATATCCAAAGCGGGCAACGGCTAATCCTCCGGCGCAAACGAGCCGTCCGGGAGGCCAACCAAGCTCCCGAATGGGTCCTATTGCCATGCTCTCTCGCAGGCTGCCGGAGTTGTTGGAGATACGCACGCGCAATGCCTAATATTGGACAGTAGAGCGGTCCGTCGCTGCGATTTTGTCATGCGAAATTCAGCCTTGAGACCCGACGGTTGGAATAAATTCAGAAAGGACTCGGCCCTGACGACCCACGATGACGTTGCCAATGGTGCCGAAGCGGACACGTCGGAGCCAGATCTGAGCCTCACGATGGCGGAGTTGGCCAGAGAGTTGCAAGGCGCGCACAACAGCGTCGAGGACACCCTCGTAGCGATCACCCACGCTGCGGTATCCCTGGTCCCAGGATCGTCCTTCGCGTGCGTCACCCAGATCACTCGGAAGCAGGCGGTACAGACGGTGGCACCGACCGATGCGCGAGCCGAGAAGATCAACGGAGTTCAGGAGACGGTGGGTCAAGGACCCTGTCTGGAGTCGCTCTGGGAGTCGAGCACCATCCGGGTAGCCGATCTGCGCGAGGACGACCGTTGGCCGATGTACGCCATGGCAGCACTTGACCTGGGAATTTTGAGCATGATGACGCTGCGCCTGTACGTCGACAACCAGGATCTCGGCGCTTTGAGTTTGTACTCGGAGAAGCCGGGTGCGTTCACCGAGGACTCGGAGGCGATCGCCTCATTGTTGGCCACCCATGCGGCGGTGGCGCTGACGACCGCCGAACAACAGGCCAATATGTCTGCCGCTGTGGACAGTCGCGATCTGATCGGCCAGGCCAAGGGCATCCTGATGGAGCGTTACCAGCTCGACTCCGGCAGAGCCTTCCGGCTTCTGGTGCGTGTTTCGCAGACGACCAATACGCCGCTGCGCGAAGTGGCCGACGAGTTGCTCAATACTGGCCAAATGCCAACGGTGGAGCGCGCCGCCGACGAGTAGCCCGCATCCGAGTTGTTCAGGACTGTCGGTGTCAGGCCGGACAATGGGATTGTGCTCGCCGTCCTCTGTCCGCCCCGGTCCCCCTCCGGTGCCTGGACTGTCCAACTCGCCAAAGACGATGCGTCACCCCTGACGCCACAACGGCAGGTCGACACCGCGGAGATCGCCGATATTGAAGCAGATTTGATGCCGCGATGGATTTTCAACGATGCCCCGACGGCGTACGGACCGCTGGCCAGGGCGGGTATTCGGCTGGACCGCTGCCACGACATCATGATGACCGAGCGTCTGTTGCTGCCACGGCAGGGACGCTATGGCGAGCCGGCGTCCGCGCTGGCGATCCACGCCAGAATGCACAATCAGCCGGCGCCGCCGGATCCGGATCCGGATGTGGCCGCCGCCGCCCCCGAATTACCCACCCTGTTCAGCACTTCGAACGCCGCTGCGGCCCGGCCGGTCGCCGGTCCGGAGATTCTCTGGGCCGCCTATCTGGATCAACGATCCAGAGCCGAGCACCTGGCGTCCTGCGAGGGTGTTGTCGCGGACGGCATCGCCATCGCACCCGGCGCACTTCGGCTCGCGATTGCGGCCGATTCGGCATGCGCGTTGATCGGTGTGGAGATGGGCCACATCGGAATGCCCTGGCGACGGGAGATTCATGAGGGCATCCTGGCTGACCGACTCGGCCCGCGCCCAGCGGCCGGTGATCGGCCGGCAGTGATGGCCGCGCTGGCGATCCGGATCAACGACGCCTTCGGTTTTGCGGTGAACCCGGACTCGGCCGTTGATCTTCGTGCGGCGTTCCGGCGGATCGGATTTGATCTTGAGACCACCAGAGCCTGGGTGATCAGGGCCATCGACCACCCGGCGGTACCACCGGTGCTGGCCTACAAGGAGCTGTCCCGGTTGTTCTCGGCCAACGGTTGGAACTGGCTGGACGAGTGGGTGCGAGAAGGTCGATTCCGGGCCGAATATTTGCCCGCCGGCGTCGTCACCGGTCGCTGGGCAACCAGAGGCGGTGGAGCCCTGCAGATTCCGAAGATCGTCCGAGGTGCGGTGCGCGCCGAAGCCGGTTACACGCTGGTGGTGGCCGACGCCGCGCAGCTGGAACCGCGGATTTTGGTGGCGGTTTCCGGCGACCCGGCGCTGGAAGCCCTGGCCGGTGCCGACGACCTGTACGAGGCGCTGGCGCAGGTCGGATTCAGCAATGACCGGGACAAGGCCAAGCTGGCGATGCTCGGTGCCATGTATGGCCAAACCTCCGGGGCGGTGGGCCTGTTGCTGCCGACCCTGCGCCGTCGCTATCCAGCGGCGATGGAGTTTGTCGAACACGCCGCTCGGCGCGGTGAACAGGGAAAACTCGTGCAATCGGTACTGGGTCGCACCTGTAACCCTCCGAGTCTTGGTTGGACGCAGTTGATCGAAGCCGGAGCGGGCCCGGAGGCCTCCCCGGGCCAGGAGAGCCGGGGGCGGCAGGTGGCCCGTGACCGCGGACGATTCACCCGCAACTTCGTGATCCAGGCGTCCGCAGCTGATTGGGCCGGGGTGTGGTTGTCGAGTCTGCGGCAGTCGTTGCGTGAGGTGCCCGGCGCGGACATCGTATTCGTCCAGCATGACGAACTGATGGTGCACACCCCTCTCGAGTACGCCGGCAGGGTGGCCGAAATGACAACGGCGGCAGCCGATCTGGCCTGTCGGTTGGTATTTCCCGGTGGACGGGCCCGCACCCCGGTCCGACCGGTCATCGTGGACAACTACGCCGAGGCGAAGTGATCGGGATCCGGCCGACGGCTCACACTTTACCGTCACAGGGTAGACAGATGACATGCAGATCACCGGAGCCGTCCTGACCGAAATCGATGCAGCCTCGCCGTATGCCACCAGCAGGCCGATCGTCGTTGAACAACTCGAGTTGCAGAATCCGCGGTCCGGGGAGTTGTTGATCCAGATCGAAGCGGCCAGTATCTGCCACTCGGATTTGTCCGTGGTGAACGGTAACCGACCTCGACCGGTGCCGATGCTGCTGGGCCACGAGGCGGCCGGCACCGTGATCGAGATCGGTGATGGCGTCACCGATGTAGGGGTCGGCGACCGAGTGGTACTGACCTTCCTACCTCGCTGCGGCGATTGCGCCGGTTGCCGGAGCAACGGCCGGCAACCATGTATTCCGGGCTCGGCCTCCAACGGGGCCGGTGAGTTGCTCGGCGGTGGACGACGATTGTCCCGTGGCGCTGACCCGATCAATCATCACCTCGGAGTTTCCGGATTCGCTACCCATGCCGTCGTTGATCGACGCTCAGCGGTGGTGGTCGGCCCTCATGTGCCGGCTGATGTGGCCGCTCTGATGGGTTGCGCGGTGCTGACCGGTGGTGGAGCGGTGCTGAACGCCGCTGATCTGCAGCCAGGTGAATCAGTGGCTGTCGTTGGTCTCGGTGGTGTCGGCTTGGCTGCCATCCTGACCGCGGTGGCGCTGGGCGCCGGCGAAGTGATTGCTATCGACCCAGTACCCGAGAAGCGTTCCATTGCAATAGATT
>JBBSRY010000041.1:0-8927 GCA_038242595.1 Mycobacteriales bacterium | reverse complement strand
GTTCAGCGGCGCAATGTCCACCCCATCGAAAACGACGCTGCCCGAGGTAGGCTCCGTCAACCGCAGAATGCCGCGGCCGAGAGTAGATTTGCCGCAACCGGACTCACCGACCAGCCCGTAGGTTTCACCCTTGCGAACGCTGAGCGACACCCCGTCGACGGCATACACGTACCCCACCGTGCGATCGAAGAGCAGACCCCGCTTGATCGGGAAGTGCACCTTGAGATCTTTGACTTCCAGTAGCACCTCGCCGGCGGCAACGCCGGATCCACCGCCGGCGGCGGCCTTCTCGACCGAGGCCGTCATGAGGAAACTCCTTTGGTATCGACAATTTTGCCAGCTACGTTTTCAGCATCCAGGATTCCGGCTCCCGCAGATTGAGCGCCGAGCACCTGAGTACCGAGCACCGGGTTGAAACACCTGAGCAGATGTCCCTTCTCGGCCTCCGGTGACTGCTTCAGCACGGGTGACGTCGTTCTACACTGGGCCACCTCGTTTCGGCAGCGCGGAGCGAAGGCGCACCCACCGGTCCACGGGATGTTGTCGGCGACCGAGCCGGCGATCGGCCGCAGGCGCTCGCCCGGCGGGGCATCGAGCCGCGGAATGGACTCGAGCAGACCGTGCGTGTAGGGATGCCGTGGTCGCTCGAAAAGCTCGTGACGCTCTGCTCTTTCCACGATCCGGCCACCGTACAAAACATTGACCTCATCACACAGCCCGGCCACGACACCAAGGTCGTGGGTGATCATGATCAGCGCGGTGCCCGACTCGGTGACCAGATCTTTCAGCAGCGCCAGGATCTGCGCCTGGATGGTGACATCAAGCGCGGTGGTCGGCTCGTCGGCAATCAACAACCGCGGCTTGCAGGCCAACGCCATCGCGATCAACGCACGCTGCCGCATACCGCCGGAAAGCTGATGCGGGTACTCCTTCAGACGCCTTGTTGGATCGGGAATGCCGACCTGATCAAGAAGGTCCCTGGCCTCCCGCGTGGCCGCCGTTCGTTTGAGCCCGCGGTGCCGCTCCAGCACCTCGCTGACCTGGATCCCGATCGGGATCACCGGATTCAGCGAGGACAGTGGATCCTGGAAGATCATTCCCAGGTCGCGGCCGCGGCGGTCGCGCATCTGACCCAACGGGATTTTTAACAGATCGGTGCCCTCAAAATCCACCGAGCCCGAAACCGAAACTCCGCGTTTGGACAGCAATCGCATGATGGCCAGCGAAGTCACGGATTTACCGCACCCCGACTCCCCCACCAATCCGACGGTTTTACCCGGCTCGACGGCGAAACTGACACCGTCTACGGCGGTGAACGGTTCGGCGCCACGGCGATTGAATTCGACCTTGAGGTCGGTAACGGTCAGCAGAGACATGACGCCCTACCTCCGATTCTTCGGGTCGAGGGCTTCCCGCATGGATTCCCCGAGCAGGGTGAAACCCAGTGCCACGACGATAATTGCAATGGCGGGAAGGAAAGCGAGCTGCGGTTGGTAGTCGATCTTGACCTGGGCCTCGCCGAGCATTTGGCCCCATTCAGGTGCGGAAGCATCTTGGGATCCCAGACCGAGGAAGGACAGCGCTGCAGCGTCGATGATTGACGTCGCCACCACGATTGTCGACTGAACGATCACCGGGGACAGTGAGTTGGGCAGCATGTGCCGGAAGATGATCGGTCCGCGTTTGACACCGAGGGCGGTGGCGGCGAGTACGTGGTCGGAATGTCGTTGAGCCAGCATCTGACCGCGCAGCAGTCGGGCGAAGACCGGGATCTGGACAACCGAGACCGCGATGATCACCGACAACTGATTGGGAGTGGTGAAGAGCACCGCAATCGAGATGGCCAGCAGCAGCGAGGGAATGGAGAGCATGACGTCGACCAGTCGCATCACCAACGTATCCACCCAGCCACCGAGCGCACCGGCCAGGATGCCAAGTATCAAACCGCCGACCAGTCCGAGCAGGGTCGCCGCCACACCGACCAGCAGCGTCTGTCGACTGCCCAGCACCATGCGGGAGAACAGGTCTCGACCAAGGAAGTCCGATCCCCACGGGAATCCGGGCTGCGGCGGTGCCAATTGGTTCTTGGCCACGCTGACCTGTCCGCGCAGCAGTTGCGCCGCCGGATCCTGCGGGGCGATCCAACCGGCAAACAGTGCCAGCAGCAGGAAGAGCACGATGATCACGAAGCCGACCCAGAACACCGGCGAAACCTTCATGCGACGCCAGGCGTCAGTGAACAGGCTGACGCCGCCGTCGTCCTGTGTGTTGGCGAGTTTGTCTATTCTTTCTTTTTTTGCGGTGCCGATCATGTTGGTCAGCCCCCTATCTCGTCCGGATTCGCGGATCAATGAGGGCGTACGAGAGATCGACGATCAGATTGATCAACACGTACACCGCGGCGGCGGCCAAAATGATGACCTGGAGTACCGGATAGTCCTTTTCTCGAAATCCTTGGACCAGCGCGGCGCCAAGTCCTGGATAGGCAAAGATCGTCTCGGTCAGGACGGCACCGGCCAGTAGTCCGCCGGCTTGTAGCCCGGTGATAGTTACCACCGGGAGCAGCGCGTTACGCAGCACGTGACGACGGCGAATCACCGAGTTCTGCAGACCTTTGGCCTCGGCGGTTCGGACGTAATCCTCGCTGAGCACATCCAACACCGAGGATCTGGTGATTCGGAAGATCACCGCCATCGGAATGGTGCCCAGCGCGGCCGCCGGCAGAATCAAGTGTTTGAAGGCATCCCAGGCGGCATCCCACTCGCGGGTGAGAAGTCCGTCCAGAACGAAGAATCCGGTGACCCGGGTGGCGTTCATCGTGGCGTCCTGACGACCCGACGGTGGCAAAATGCCCCATTTCACGGCGAACAGGTACTTGAGCAAATAAGCCAGGAAGAAGACCGGGACGGCGATCCCGACCAAGGTGCCAATGATGCTGATGTTGTCCAGCACGCCGCCCTTGCGACGGGCCGCGATATAGCCGAGCGGTACACCGATGGCGAGAGCGAAAAGCATGGCTCCCACTCCCAACTCGATGGTGGCCGGGAATCGTTCGGTGAAGACCTCGAGGGCCGGGCGGCCCGGAATCACCTTTGCCGAGATACCAAAGTTTCCGTCCATCACGCGGCCGAGAAATTTGAAGTATTGCAGGAACACCGGTTCATCCAGGCCTAGGACGCGTCGGATCTCGGCCCGCTTCTCGATCGTGCAGCGATCGCCACAGATCGAAGACTCCAAACCACCGGGCAGGCTACGCAGCCAGATGAACAGCACCATCGACAGGATGAACATCACCAGGACAAGTTGTCCCAGTCTTCGAATCGTGTATTTCAGCATGCTGAACACCCGGTTCGGGGGTTCGGCGCCGCAATCGTCAGGGCGATTGCAGGGCTTTCGCAAGTCGGCGTCATCAGCGAAATCCTCTTCTTTTCAAGACCGATCATTCTTAACCGCTTCAGGGCCGGTTCGCTCGGTGGCTGAACTGGCCGAGGCCGGCGACCGCAAACGGGTGCCGCCCGGCAACTCCCATGTAGTTCGGCAACGGCCGAAGTCCTTCGACGGATTGTGACCGTCGATGTCCATGAGTGTCGCCGGGCGGCGACGGCCGAACCTGGGGCCCAGAGAGTCAATTAAAGACCCTCTGGACCCGATTTCAGCCGGTTTTGCGCAAACTATTCGGTCTTGTAAACGGTGTTGAACTTCTCGTCGGTCAGCGGGCTGGCGATGAGTCCTTCAACGTTACCGGCAACAACCAGGGCCGGCGGGGAATGCGAGATCGGCACAGCCGGCAGGTATTCGCTCATCAACTTCTCGTTGAGCGAGACATACAGGGCAGCGCGGGCGTCGGCATCGGGCTCGGAATCGGCGGTTGCCAATTCATCGGTCAGGGTGCTGGCGTAGTCGTAGTACTGGATACCGAAGCGGCCGTTCACGTCGGAGAAGAACGTCCCGATGAAGTTGTCGGCGGCCGGGTAATCTCCGGTCCAGCCGAGCAGGAACGCATCGGCCTCCTGGGCATCGACGCCGTCCAGGTATCCACCGTTCCACGGCTTCGAGGTCTCCGTCACGGTGATACCGACATCTTCCAGATCAGCCTTGAAGGCCAGGAACACGCTCTTCGGGTCTGGCATGTACGGACGGGAAACCTCCGTCGGCCACCAGAACTGCAGCGTCATATCGGACTGGCCGGCCTCGGCCAGCAGCGCCTTTGCTTTTTCCGGATCATAGTTGTACTGCTCGACCGTGTCGGTCCAGCCCTCGACAGTTTCCGGGTAGTACTCCAGGGCGACCTGGGCACCTTCGGGCAGCTGACTGCTGACAAATTCCTCGCGGTTCAGCGCGAAGGCGATGGCTTGACGGACCTTGACATCCAGCAGTGCCGGGTTGTTCTTCGGGTTCAGACCCAGGTACATGACATTAAACGCGGGGCGAACCTCGACGCTGTTGCCGGCGTCGGTCAGGGAGGACCAATCGCCCGGGTTCGGCAGATCGTAACCATCGATGGTGCCGGCCTGCAGTTCTTGCTTACGGGCGGTCTCATCCGGGATGATTCGGAAGATCAGGGTCTTGACCTTGGCCTTTTCGCCCCAGTAATCGTCGTTACGGGTCAGCTCGACGGTGCCGTTGGCGGTGTCGTACTTGGTGAAGGTGAATGCGCCGGTCCCGGTCGGGTGCTCGAGGGCATAGGCCGGGTACTTGTAGGAGTCACCCTCGGCGACCACGCCGTTGGCGTCAAACTCTTCCAACGCCTTCGGCGACTGGATCGAGAAGGACGGCAGCGCCAGGATCGACGGGAACTTCGACGTTGCGCGTGTCACTTCCAGAACGGCGGTAGCGGGATCGGAGACGGTGCAGGACTTGTACAGGCTGCCCTTGGCCGTGCCGTCCTCGTTCATCTGGCCCTTGAAGCCACCCATGGTGTCCGACCAGTACTGCGCCTGGTTGGCACCGGCGTCGACCTGGCTGTACATCCGGTCGAAGTTGTAGCAGACGGCTTCGGCGTCGAGCGCTTCACCGTCGTGGAAGGTGATGCCGTCGCGGATTTTGAAGGTCCAGGTCAAACCGTCCTCGGAGGACTCCCAGGACTCGGCCAGTGACCCTTCCAGATCGGTGGTGCCGGGGGCGAAAGCAACCAGGCCCTCGGAGATCTGGCGGGTGACGCGGAAGGTCTCACCGTCAGTGGCGTACAGCGGGTCGAACATACTCGGTGCAGCAGCGGCGCCGAAGATGAATGTGCCGTCCGGGTCTGCGGGTTCGCCGCCGGCGGGTGCTTCACCACTGCCGGCGCTGGTGGCCTCACCCCCCGCAGTGCCCTCGGTGCCCGCGGGCGCCTCTCCGGTCGGATCTGCTGCCGAAGTCGCGGCCGGAGCACCTGACGTCGAGGCGTCATCCCGATCGGACGAGGCACAGGCCGACAGCGAGACTGCGACCGCAGCCACTGTTGCTGCTGAAAGCCAACGATGAAGCTTCACGCTGGGTTCCTCTCATGGGTTCATGTACCAGGGGGTGTCCCTGGCATCGACTGCACTGCAGGTCACACCCACAAAGCCGGTTGACTACGGGTAGTAATCCCGAAGCAGGCATGCAGGCGCTCTGCAGAGCGCGTCATTGCGCACCGTAGCCGGAATTCACGTCCGGCCTCTACAGGCAGAACGTGATCGTTACCAATCCCAAACCTTAGGAATTGATGTGGAAATCGGAAACTGCCGAAAATTAGCCCGAATCTCCACTCGGCGGAGCGACTTATTCATGACCGAATATGCGGGTGCCGGCGCCATCACCTGGATCCCAATGCAGACAACGGGGCTTCGGCTCACTAGCGTGGACATCGGCCGGGTCGTTCGCCCGCGCCCGCACCAACCTGGCATGCCCGCAGTTCACCCCGCGGTCACCAACTCAGCACCTTTGCATCAGACCGGTACCAATCACTATCGCAGTCAAGGAGAAAGACTCGAATGACCGAAAACGGCAGTGCCCCCGTCGCCACCCTGCAAGCCTGGCCTGGCCTCAACGCCTCGCTGGCCGAGGCCGACCCGGAGGTAGCCGAGCTGATCGCCCTCGAATTGGGGCGCCAGCAGAACACCCTGGAAATGATCGCTTCGGAGAATTTTGCTCCCGTTGCCGCCATGCAGGCCCAGGGCAGTGTGTTGACAAACAAGTACGCCGAGGGCTACCCGGGACGTCGCTACTACGGCGGCTGCGAGCACGTCGATGTGATCGAGACCCTGGCCATCGAGCGGGTCAAAGCCCTATTCGGAGCCGGATTCGCCAATGTGCAGCCGCACTCCGGCGCACAGGCCAACGCGGCGACCATGCAGGCGCTGATCAAGCCTGGCGACACTATCCTCGGGCTGTCGTTGGCCCACGGAGGCCACCTCACCCATGGGATGCGGATCAATTTCTCCGGTCTGCTGTACAAGGTCGCGGCCTATGAGGTGTCAAAAGAAGATCACCGCATCGATATGGATGAGGTCGCGCGTTTGGCCTACGAGCACAAGCCGAAGCTGATCATTGCGGGCTGGTCGGCCTACCCCCGGCAACTGGATTTCGAACGGTTCCGGACCATCGCCGATTCGGTTGGTGCCTACCTGATGGTGGATATGGCACACTTTGCCGGGCTGGTCGCCACCGGTCTACATCCCTCGCCGGTACCGCACGCCCATGTCACCACCACCACCACCCACAAAACACTCGGTGGTCCGCGCGGCGGCGTCATCCTGACCAACGATCCAGCGCTGGCCAAGAAGATCAACTCGGCGGTCTTCCCCGGGCAGCAGGGCGGCCCGCTGGAGCATGTAATTGCCGCCAAGGCGGTGGCTTTCAAGATGGCCGCCGACCCGTCATTTGTGGAGCGAGCCGAACGTACGGTGCGCGGCGCTGCCATCCTGGCCGAGCGGTTGACCGGAGCCGATGTCACCGAAGCGGGTGTATCGGTGTTGACCGGCGGCACCGATGTGCACCTGGTGCTGGCCGATCTGCGCAACTCGGATCTGGATGGTCAGGCCGCCGAGGACCGGCTGCATTCGGTGGGCATCACGGTCAACCGAAACGCGGTGCCGTTCGATCCGCGGCCACCGATGGTGACCTCGGGTCTGCGTATCGGGACACCGGCGCTGGCCACCCGCGGATTCGGCGATGAAGATTTTGCCGAGGTTGCCGACATCATCGCACTGGCTCTGATCGCGCCCGTCGGAGAGCTGGACTCGGAGCTGAAATCCTCACTGCAGGAACGAGTTGCGGCGCTTGCCGCGAGGCATCCGCTTTACCCGAAGCTGTAAATAGTAGTTTGCGCAGGGCCCGGAATCGGTTCCGATTCCGGGCTCTGCGCGTGGTATGGAGGCGTGCAGGGCCCGCTACCGCCCCAAACACAGAGCCGAATCGACATACGCCAGCGAATCACCGACATACCCCGTCGCGTCACCGAGGATGAGCAACTGTTGGGTGTTTGGGTCCAGCCCACCTGTCGCCCCGGTAGCGGTGCCGATGGTCACGCTGTCGTCTCCGGAGATGCGCAGGGTCACCTTGATCCCATCGGCGCAGCCGGTGACGGAGAAGATCAGCAGACCCCAGCAGCCATCGACCTGACCCTCAACGCACTGGTACTCGTAGTCCTCGGCCCATCGCAAGAACAGACCGTCATCGAAATCGAAATATTGATATCCGTCAAAATTGACGTCACCGTTGCTATTGGTGCTCAGGTCTCCAGAACTCGGCGGCGGCACGATCTGCGTGGGTTCGGTGTCTGACGCGTTGGTGGTTTCAGTTGTTGCCTCGGTTGTTGCCTCGGTCGTCGCCGCGGCTGCGGACGACTCACTCGTGGGGCTGGGAGCAGCGCTCGAGCTGTGCCTGCTCATCGTGGTGCCGGTCACGCTCGGAAGACTGATCGAGAGCGAGGATGCCTTTGAGGGTGACTCGGCAGCGTTTGCGCGAACCGCAACGAGCTGTTCCTCCGCTGGATCAACAGCCGCTGATCCGGTGATGACCGTCGCGCAGCCCACCAGCAGCAAGGACAATGCCGCGAGCGCAGCGACTGCTTTTCGCACGGGTCCACCTTGAAATCTGGCCGGTTCAGGGGATTCAGCGGTTTGTTGCAGTCCTGAGTATGCGCCAGTCACCCTCGATCCCGCCCATTGTCTTAAAGAATGCAGCACCCCGGACAGACACGCTATCTGCGCAGACAGACCCGTCTCCGGTCAATGACTCGGGCCCCTGGGCACAATCGTCTGGTAGGTGCACTCACTTGGATCATGGAAGGCTGGGCCCAAGCAAACAGGATTGGGAGTACTACATGACTGCACGAATCGAAAAATTGGTCACCTCGGGGACCTTCAGCCTTGACGGAGGCACCTGGGATGTTGACAACAACGTCTGGCTCATCGGCGACGACGACGAGGTGATCGTGATCGATGCCGCCCATGACGCTACCGCCATTGCGTCCGCGGTCGGGTCTCGCCGGGTATCGGCAATCCTGTGCACCCATGGCCATAACGATCACGTTGATGCGGCGCCGGCGCTGGCCGACCACACCGGGGCTCCGATCATGCTCCACCCGGCCGATGCACCACTGTGGGGAATGGCGCACCCGGATCGGCAGCCGGACGGCGATTTGTCCGACGGTGACGTTTTCACCGTCGGTGGTACTGATATCACCGTCATGCACACCCCGGGTCATGCCCCCGGAGCTGTCTGCTTCTACGTCCCCGAGCTGAATACGGTCTTTTCCGGTGACACCTTGTTCCATGGCGGACCGGGCGCCACCGGACGCTCATTCAGCGATTTCCCGACCATTATCGAATCGATCTCATCCCGGTTGCTTAATCTGCCGAAGGACACCGTGGTCAATCCCGGCCATGGCGATTCCACCGTGATCGGCGACGAGGCTCCGAACCTGGACGACTGGATTGTCCGCGGACACTGAGAGATTCCAG
>JBBSRY010000040.1:0-9063 GCA_038242595.1 Mycobacteriales bacterium | reverse complement strand
GATAGAGCCGATTCGGTCAGTAGTCGCACTCGAACCTGGCCCACCGGCGCGGCCGGGAAATCTGTCTGCGGCGCCACTGCCGTTACGGTCCTGCTGCCGACACGCGGATCCACCTCAACTGGCGCTGCAATGGCACCGGCGAAGTTCCACATGCCGTACAGACCCAGGTGCACCCGCAGTACTTTTGCCCTGTCGAACTCGAGAAAGAGTTGCTTGCCAACCGCTTTCGAACCGGTCATCGTGGTGCCATCGATCATCTGCGCGCCTGCCGCGAACCGCCCCTGCGGGGAGGATGCGGTGATGGGGTGGCCCACAAAATCGGCGGCAAAGGCGCGGGCAATCCGATGAATCTTGTGGCCCTCAGGCATGTTGCGTCACTCGACCAGTTGTACCAGGAACCTGGAGCGCGGTGGCTAGGGTGAAGACCGTGACCGTTCTCATCGATCCGCCGCGGTGGCCTGCCCATGGACGTATCTGGGCCCATCTGGTCAGCGACGCCAGTTACGAGGAACTGCATGCCTTTGCCGAGGCCAACAAAATTCCTCGACGAGGTTTCGACCATGATCATTACGACGTGCCCGCCGAAAGACATGACCTGTTGATCGCGGCGGGAGCGGTGCCGGTCGATTCCCGGGAATTGCTGCGCCGCATAGGTGCTGCCGGCCTACGGCAGCGCAAACGGGACCGTCGGTAGGAGGTCTGGGTCTGGACCGGTTACCGGCGAAATTCCCACTGACCGGCGATCATCACCGCTTCAACCTCGAAATTATCGTCTGTTATCACCAGGTCGGCCACCCGCCCCGGCACTATCCCGCCGTAGTGATCGTCCAGACCCAAATACGTGGCCGGTACCTGCGAGGCGGCGTTAACGGCGTCCAGCACCGACATCCCGACCTGCTCGACCGCGCGTCGCACCGCCACATCCATCGTCAAGGTGGAACCGGCAATTGACCCACCCTCCACCAGACGGGCCACCCCGTCGGTGACCTGCACATCAAAGGCACCCAGGGTGTACTGGCCGTCGCCGGCGCAGGTTGCTCCCATCGCGTCGGTGATCAACGCCACCCGCTCCGGACCGATCGCCTTGAGCAGTCGCACCGCGCCGGGATGCAGGTGCACACCGTCGTTGATCGCCTCCAGCACCACCCCGGAATCCATTGCCGCCCCGATGATCGCCGGATCGCGGTGGTGAAACGGCCGCATGCCGTTGAACGCATGGGTGACCAGGTCGGCGCCGGCCGCAAAGGCCGCCATCGCGGTGTCGTAATCGGCGTCGGAGTGCCCAATGGCGATGTGCACTCCAGCCTGCCGGACAAACGCGATCAACTCCGGCCCTCCGGGCAGTTCCGGCGCCATCGTCATCACCCGGATGTGTCCACGGCCCGCGGTCAAGAATTCACCCATCACCGCCAGATCGGGCATCAGCAGCGAGATCGGATCATGCGCCCCACGACGGGAATCAGCGAGAAATGGTCCCTCCAAATGGATCCCGAGCACCCGCGGGTCGGACTCGCAAACATCGGCAGCAGCTTCGATCGACCCGATCATTTTCGCTACCGGGTTGGTCACCAAAGAGACCAGGCTCCGAGTGGTGCCATGGCGATGATGGGTTGCCAGTCCGATCTCGATGGCTGCCACCCCATCATCGAAGTTCTCCCCGCCGCCGCCGTGCACGTGCAGGTCGATGAATCCTGGCAGCAGGTAGCCGCTGGCAATCTCGACCACTTCGTCGACATCCGCGGCGGTCGGTCTGTTTTCAAGACCAACAGCCAAGATCAGCCCGTCCGCCACCAGCACCCAACCAGCAGGAATCGTCACCTCGGGGGTGATGACCGTGGCCCCCTGCAGCAGTATTTTGGTCACGAAGTCGAATCCAGTCGATCCCAGGCCCGGATGCCGGCGCCGAGTAATCCGGCGCGATCGCCGAGCTCGGTGGCCACCAGCGGTGGGGCAGTTCGGAAACTCAGACGAGCGTTCAACGCAACCCCCAGCGGTTCCAACAGCATTGGCCCGGCCAGCGACAGCCCACCACCAACAACGATGATCTCCGGATCCAGCACCGAAACCACCGCTGCCAGGCCATCGGCCAGCGCGTCAACGGCATCCTGCCAGATTGCCACCGCCATCGGCTCCCCCAGTAGCACCTGATCGGCGACATCCTTTGCGGTAAATGGCTTTCCGATCTTCGCAGAATATGCCGCAGCAATGCGAGAAGCTGCCGAATAAACCTCGACACAGCCCCTGTTCCCGCACCCGCAGAGCGGACCGCCGGGGCGAATCACAATATGACCGAACTCCCCTGCCTGCCCGGTGGCGCCATCATCGATGACATTTTTGCGGACGTACCCGGCAGCCAGTCCTGTCCCCACCGAGATGAAGAAGATTGACGACGCGTCCCGACCGGCCCCGAACCTATCCTCGGCGACGGCGGCTGTACGTACGTCATGTCCCAGTGCCACCGGCAAACCGGTGGCTTTCCCGATGATCGCGGCCAGCGGATCGTTGTTCCAGCCGATATTTGCCGAGGCTACAGCGATGCCGGCAGGTGAATCCACCGTACCGGGGACGATCAGACCAACCGTTACGGCCGGATGACCCAACTCCTGTGCTTGCTTTTGCAGATCGAGGGCAACATGGGCGATGCCCTGAATCACCGCCGGAATTCCGTCCGGCACCAGGGTTGGACGCCTTACCTCCAAGAGGATCTCGCCGCCCCGCGTCACCAATCCCGCTTTGATCGAAGTACCACCGACGTCAATGGCGATCGCCACTTCGACCGGGCCACCAGAAACCCCGGGTTGGCTGGATCGGGTCACGGAAACTTGTCCTTCCACAGAGCGAGATGAGGCAGCCGCGACGAGGAACGAGACGTTCCAGCAAGGATCGCGACCTGGACGTGCAACCCCACCATGCAGGCGGGTCCACTCAGACAGTAATGGAACAGCCGGGTGTAGATATCCGCGAGCCATCGCTCAGCAACAGGACCTGCCGGGACCATGATGGATAAATGACCGAGCCATTGCGTCCAGACACCAGCACCCAACGATCAGAGCCGGTCACCTCCATCCTGTGGCTGGACCGGGGTCCGGTATCGGTGACCGGGGCGCAGGCAATCGACAAGGTGGTCTCCGGCGCCCACCCGGTCGGCAAGGAGATGTTCTGGATACATTTGGAGCGAGCTTCCACCAGCGAGGTACATGAGTTGGCTGATCGGTTCACCCTGGACGCCGAAGCGGTGGAAGACCTGTTGGCCGAACATGAGCGGCCAAAACTGGATACCGGCTCGACGGGCACCGTGCTGATCAGTCGCGGCGCTTACTTCGATCCGGACGCCGGACAGCTCCACAGTTACCCGATCTCGGCCATTGTCACCAGTAACGTTCTGGTGACCATCGCCGATGGGAGTCGATTGCTACCGAAACTGACGGAACGACTTCGCAAACCGGGCTTTGTCCCCACCGGCGCGTCGATGCTGTATCAACTTCTGGACCAAATTGTCGATGACTACGCCGCATCGACCGGTGCCATCACCGATTCGGTGGATCAACTCACCGAGCAGATATTCGGGGACCATCCCCTGAGCCGGGAGGAGCAGCTGCACGCTTTCCAGCTGCGACGCAGTTTGACGATGATGCGGCGGATGATTGTGCCAACCCGGGATCTGACCACCTCATTGGCCTCGATGGCCGGGGCCGCGCTGGCTCAGCGGAGCAAGAAAGATCCGGACCGGGCAGATCAGGTCGATCTTTTCGCAACGATCACCCGCGAAACCGCCCGCGGGTTCAGTGATGTGGCCGAGCATGTGGCGCACGGCAGTGAAGCCGTCGACAGTTTGCGAGAGGTGATGGGATCGTTGATGGAGACCAACCTGTCGCTGGCCGATGTCCAACTCAACACCGTGATGAAGAAGCTCGCCAGTTGGGCGGCATTGATCGCCGTCCCGACCCTGATCACCGGATTCATGGGGATGAACGTGCCTTACCCGGGGTTTTCGCAAACCTCGGGGCTGATCGCCGCCGTCGTGGTGATGGTGGTGTTGTTTACCACGCTGTATCTGACCTTCCGCCGAAAGAACTGGCTATAGAGGGGGTCTGGCCGCCGTGCGACCCACCACCAACTACCAGCGGATTGGGTCAGCCGCGGACGGACAGGCCGACCTTCTGGAAATCCTTCAGATCGCAATAACCGGTCTTGGCCATCGCGCGGCCCAGCGCACCAAAGATGTTGGTATCGCCCAGGGTTCCGGTGGCCGGACCGACCAACAATGTCTCCAGCGGCACATCTGCACTGCCGCAGTAAGAGATATGCCCGCGCGGCAACCGGGGATGGGCAGCCGCACTGACCCAGTAATACCCCTCGCCCGGCACGATATCGCCGGCCGTGAGCTGCTCACCGAGCATCACGGCATCGGCGCCGCAGGCGATCGCTTTCACCACATCGCTACTGGTCTGCAAATCTCCATCGGCGATGACATGGACGTAGCGACCACCGGTTTCGTCCAGGTAGGCCCGGCGCGCGGCGGCCGCATCAGCAATTGCGGTAGCCATCGGCACGCTGATACCAAGCACTGAATCCGTGGTCGTGGTAGACCCGGCGCCGTAACCGACGATGACACCGGCGGCACCGGTCCGCATCAGGTGGGTCGCCGTCTGGAAGTTCGTACAGCCACCCACGATGACCGGGACATCCTGATCGGAGATGAAATTCTTCAAGTTGAGCGGCTGCCCGTCGCCCTGGACGTGCTCAGCCGAGACGATGGTGCCTTGGATGACCAGCATGTCGATACCGGCGGCCACCACGATCGGCGTCATGGTCGCAGCGTGCTGCGGAGAAACCCGGACTGCAACCGTGTTACCGGTTTTTTTCAGATTACGGATTACCTCACCCAGCAGCTCCGGATCGATCGGCACGCTGTACAGCTCCTGCAGTTTCTTGACCGAGCCATCGATGATGCCCTCGTCCTCTTCTTCCTTGGCGCCATCCAGGATCTCGGCGATCGCGGCCGCCGGATCCGCATGCCTGGCCCAAAGCCCTTCGGCATCAAGCACTCCCAGGCCGCCGAGACGTCCGACCTCGTTGATGACGGCCGGCGAGGAGATGGCGTCGGTGGGGTGGGTGAGCATCGGGAGCGCAAATCGGTAGGCGTCGATCTGCCAGGAGGTAGAGACATCCGATGACGAACGAGTCCGCCGGGACGGTACCAGCGCCACGTCGTCGAGGGTGAAGGTCCGCCGGGCGCTGCGGCCCAGACCGATCTCGATGTTTTCCGCCATGGGGCGCTCCTTGATATTGAGGATCTAGGGATATGAGATTCATGATAATCCTGGAACGGGAAACTGACCGGTTCGATCGGCCGACACCTCACACTCTTCATGCGAGCGAACCGATCTCGTTCATCCCACCTCAGCGAGTGATGTAGTTCGGTGCCTCGGTGGTGATGGTGACGTCATGGGGATGCGATTCCTTCAGCCCGGCCGCCGTGATCCGTACCAGTTTCGCGTCCTTGAGTTCTTCGATGGTGTGCGATCCGGTGTACCCCATGGCCGCACGCAGACCGCCAACGAGCTGATGGGTGACATCTGCGAGCCGGCCACGGAACGGTACCCGCCCCTCGATGCCCTCCGGCACCAACTTGTCGTCGGAAAGCACATCGTCCTGACCGTAGCGACCCTTGGAATAGCCCCGACGGGCGCCGCGAGATTCCATCGCACCCAGCGAGCCCATCCCGCGGTAGGTCTTGTATTGCTTGCCACCGACAAAAACCAGTTCGCCCGGGGACTCCTCGACGCCGGCCAACAGTGAACCCAGCATCACCGTATCGGCGCCGACAGCGATGGCCTTGGCGATATCACCGGAGTACTGCAAGCCGCCGTCGCCAATCACCGGCACACCCGCAGGTCGGCATGCTTTGGCTGCCTCGTGAATTGCCGTTACCTGTGGGACGCCAATGCCGGCGACCACCCGAGTGGTGCAGATGGATCCGGGTCCGACCCCGACCTTGACGGCATCGGCGCCGGCATCGATCAACGCTTGGGCGCCGGCGCGGGTGGCCACATTGCCGCCGATGATGTCGACCCGATGGCCGACTTCTTTTTGCAACCGGGCCACCATATCGGCCACGGCCCTGGAGTGACCGTGAGCGGTATCGACCGTCAACGCGTCCACTCCCGCATCCACCAAACCCATTGCCCGTTCGAATGCGGCATCACCGACGCTGACCGCGCAGGCGACCAGCAGTCGTCCGTCATTGTCCTTGGTGGCATTGGGATACTGCTCGGTTTTGACGTAGTCCTTGACGGTGATCAGGCCGCGTAACTTGTTGTCGGAGTCGACCAACGGCAGCTTCTCGATCTTGTGCTTGCGCAGCAATCCGAGGGCGGCTTCGGCGGTGACTCCAACGGCAGCGGTAACCAGCGGCATCGGGGTCATGATTTCGCGGACCGGTCGGGAGCGATCCATTTCAAAGCGCATATCTCGGTTGGTGATGATGCCGACCAGGTGTCCCCCGGCATCTGTCACCGGCACCCCCGAAATTCGGAACTTCGCGCACAGGCTGTCTGCGTAGTCGAGTGTGGCATCCGGCGGGCAGGTTACCGGGTCGGTCACCATTCCGGCCTCGGAGCGCTTCACGATTTCGACCTGTGCAGCCTGATCTTCAGGAGGCAGGTTGTAATGCAGGACACCGATGCCGCCCTGACGCGCCATGGCGATGGCCATCCGCGCCTCGGTAACCGTGTCCATCGCACTGGAAACCAGCGGAACCTTGATGCGAATGTTGCGGGTCAACTGGGTTGAGGTGTCGGCCTCGCTCGGAATCAGATCCGAGGCGTCCGGCAGCAGCAGTACGTCATCGTAGGTAAGTCCGATCAGCGCGAACTTATTGTCGAATTCTTCTTCCGGAATGCTCTGCCCCGCGTTGACCTTCAAGTCACTGCCTTCCATCTTCGCTCAGCGAACTTTGAGCTGCCCGCAGCCCACAACAGCGAACCACCCCGACAATGCTAGGCGGTGCGCCAGCCTTCTTCGGACATCGGGCGGCGGCCGATCGCCTCAACGTGGCCATTTGCGCTGACGGCGCAAGGCAGCTCGACGGGGCAAATCGGGCCGGAAACAGCGGCCGTCGAAAAGCACTCATCATGACGTGCGATCGCCACCGGTCAGTTTGATGCCTGTTGCGCTGCGCCCTGTTGCTGCTCGGCCCCGCCCTGCTGCTCGGCCCCGCCCTGCTGCTGCGCCCCGCTCTGCTGCACCCCGCCCTGCTGCTCGGCCGCGCCCTGCTGTTCGTTATTGAGCTCAACCGGACCAGACTGCTCCCCGCCGGTATCGGCCGGCGGCGTGGTGTCGGTCGTTTCCGGCGGCGTGGCATCGGTCGTCGTGGTGGGAGTTGATTCCCCGGTGTTCGCCGGTGGTTCATTGGTCACCGGCGGCGGCGTGTCAGTGGTTGTCGTGGGTGGACTCGGCGGGGTCGGGGTCGTTGAGGTGCTCGGGGTGGTGGCCGTCGTGGCCGTCGTCGTCGTTGTCGTCTGCTTGGAGGTGCTTATCACCGGCGGCACAACCACATTGGAGTCACCAGTGGAATCGACCGAGGCGGTGGTGCTGCCCGGCGGAGTGTTGGTGGCGTTTGTCGAATTCTGGCCGGTGGGCTGCGCGGGTGGCTCACTGGTGGGCGTCTGGGTGGTCATACTTTCCAATTCGGCCGATACCCGCTCGTAGTCGGACTCGAGGGTCACCCGCCCGTCCTGCACCTGGACCCTGGTGATGATGATGGTGACCTGCTCCAGGGCGACCACCGCTGCCTCCGGATGACCGGCGACGATCGCCGCACTTGCCGAATCAATACCCTGGCGGGCGTCACGGCCGGCGATCACCGAATCTGCACGATCGGACCACAGTAATTGCGTGACCGGCCACAACGGATCACCGGGGGTGGCCGACCGGGAGCCAATCGCCGCCGAGCCCATCAGCAGGGCAAAGATGGCCACAGCAATCGCCATCACCGGCCGGATCGACCGCCTCGGAGCGGGCGCACTGCGAACGAGGGCGACCGCTTCGGTGATACTCAGTGGCTCCGGAAGCGGAGCAGATGACATCTCGGCCTGCCATGCCTGTAGCAGCGAGGTGAGCGGGTCATCAGTTTGCCGACCATCCGGAGTCGTCAAGACCCGATGCCGCCCAACAGAGTCGCCGCCCACGATCTGGATAGGACCGGTCGACAATTCGCTGTTGTCCGGGGTTTTCGGCGCGCCCAGGTCGAAGAGTTCGGTTTCGGTTTCGGCGAACGCAGCGATCTCGGAGCCGGCTGCGAGCTCGTAGCCGGCCGGTAGGACCCCCTCGGGGGCGTGATGTTGCGCAGGGTGGACCGAACCCACATTGCCCCGGAGCATCTCGATCAACGCGTCATCGGCGTGCACGGACGAAAGATCAATGGGATCCTGCGAGGAATCCCGGGGGCCACGGCGCGAAAGGAAGTTCATCAGATCAGCTGCTCCGTCAGTCCGGTGTCAGCTGCCAACAACGATCGAAGCTTGGCCAATGCCCGGTGCTGAGCGACTCGGACCGCACCCGGTGTGGTCGAGAGCGCCTCGGCAGTTTCTTCGGCTGACAGACCGGCACCAATTCGCAAATTCAGAATCTCTCGCTGATTCGCCGGAAGTTCCAACAACAACTGTGCCATCCGAGCCGATACCGCACCTTTCATCGCCAGTTCTTCTGGATCCGGCGCTCCAGAGATGATCTCCGGCACGTCGGCCACCGAGTGACTCATGGAACGAGCCGCACTGCGATGGGCGTCGACAACCTTATTGCCGGCGATGCCGTAGACAAATGCCAGAAAAGGACGGCCCTCACGGCGGTAATTGGGCAGCGCAGTCAGCACGGCCATACACACCTCCTGGGCGACGTCATCAGCAGTCGAGAGCGAACGATGCCCAGCAGACAACCGGGCACGGCAATACCGAACAACCATGGGATGGATTCGGCCGAGAAGCTCGCCCAGTGCGGCAGGATCTCCCCCCACCGCACGAGCGACAACGTCATCGAACTCGTCCTCTACTTGATCCATCG
>JBBSRY010000039.1:0-9112 GCA_038242595.1 Mycobacteriales bacterium | reverse complement strand
GGAACCATGATGTACGACGTACCGGGTAGCAGTCCCGCACTTGACAGCCACCGCGGCGCCACAGTCGAAGACGTCGCCGGCCAACTCAGCACCTACCTGCACTTCATCAACAGAGCAACCCGGTACAGGTCACTATCGTGAACCCCGACATCAACGCAGTAGTGGTCTATCAAAGACAAACCCGCGAACCTCATCACCCGCCTGGAGCCCTACACCAACCTCGGTTTGCTATGTCAGTTATTGCCGCTGTTGGTTGTTGTGATTTCCCCGGCGGGGGCGGGTTGGGCTAGTTTCAGATCGCCGCATATCGCGGGATCTGATGAGGGGACGACCACTGCGTGGCCATCTTTTGCCACGCATAGTACGAGACTGGGAGCTGGATTCTCGTTGAGGGTTCCTATAGGTGATGTCCCGTCAAGTGTTGGATTGGACATCCGCCCTCGTTGCCACTCGGCTCGGCAAGCGGAGATGGGATCGCTTATTGGTGCCAGTGAATCGTGGCCGGAATTAGGATCAAATGGTGTGAGCTCGGCCAGACCGTTGCCGAACTCATCCGGATCGAGCGTGGTGCGGCACTCTACGTAGGTTTTGTCTGCGATGGCGTTGTAGTTCGGAATTGTTGCGGCTGCAATGCTTATCGCACATGCTGCACCAACTGTTAGGGCTATCTTGGCTGGCATAGTTCTTCTCGGGATTTTTACCTGACCAGCCACTATGTTTTCCAGCTGTCGCCGCGCTGCGTGCACTCGCTGGGGAGACAGTTCGGTTCTATCCAGTCGTTTCATGTGGCTTCTCCAAGAGGGATGTCTGTGTTGAGGCGGTGACTATTAGATCGTCCGAATTGGTCGGCTTCTCTCAGTCGCGCTCTGGCCCGGCTGAGTTTGGATTTGACTGTGCCGACTGGTATTTCCAGAAGCTCCGCGGCCTCGACGTGGGTCAGCCCGACGAAGGCGCAAAGCCGTATTACATCGCGGTCCTCCTGTGGCATTCGGTTCAGGAGTTTGGCGATGCGGCGAACTCGGACGCGGCTATCAAGACCACTATCAACAGCGTCTCGTTGGTCATCCGAATCGGCACTGGCGGGCAGTTTGGCAAGCAAGTTGGCGTACCTCTTCGAGGATCGCCAATAACTTTTGACCAGATTAGAGCTCACTCCTAGTAACCACGGGCGCATTGAATCGGCGATGTGCACGCTCTTCCGACGTCTCCACGTCTCGAGAAAGGTCATCGAGACGATCTCTTCGGCGGCCTGTCGGTCTCCTGTTGCGGCCAGCGACCGTTGAAAGATTATTCGCTGATGTCGTTCAAAGAGTTGACCAAATGCAAACTGGTCCCCATCCAAACTTTTGCGCCAAAGCTCAGGGTCCGAGTCTTGGTACCCGGTCGGGTCGAAAATTGGATTCACACCAATAGATGACCCGCAGGCCCCCGGGGGGTCCACTAATTCAGCTGTATTCAGCAATGTGTGACCGAATCGTGATGTCGCTTCCGCAGTCAAAGCGAACCCGCCGATGCAAGGATACTTTCAATTCATTCACTCTTTAGGAGTTATCATGATTAAGTACATGCTACGGCTTCTGTTTCCTCTTAGTGTGGTAGTAGCGATATTATTGGCGTCGTCCGCGATTGCACAGGCCGATCCCGCCACCGACACTTCTCAACCGACTACGTCAGAGGACGGATCGGCTGCCCCGGAAGCTGAGATGAAGTTGCCGTACTGCGTGCAGCATCTAGTTCCCGTTTCTCCGGTAGTGGCAAGGCAGGGCTGGGGGTTGTCATCCGTCCAGGAGCCGGAAAAGTGCTTCTCGACTGCTGGCGCGGCATTGGCGGATTCAACGGGCGATCCATCTTTGGCGAACGTGTCAGAGGCGACGGCTGGTAAATACCTCCGAGGAGAGATGCCCAAGACTGCCGATGGTCGCCTGTCCGCTAGAGCAACGAATCGACCTTTAGGCACCGATTACGTGGCGGAAGGCTATCAACCTCCATATAAGACCTGGTCCTCCACCGTAAATTGCTCGGCCACAAATGCTTTTCTGATCACCTACGTCGGCTCGGATTGGAATGACAAGATCTCCTCTGCAAGTCCGAATACCGGAACTGGGTGCAAGAACTGGGACCATTTCGTCGATCTGAACCTCGGCGGCTCCTATAAGAACTGCGGATATGGCTACATTGGTGGAGGTGGGACCTGCCCCAATATGGGCACCTTCGACAACAAGACTTCATCTGAGCGGTTCATCGGGTAGTTCTCGAAACGCGTAACCGGCTTAACTTCTGTTGAGAATGCTTAGAGCGGGAACGGCGTGGTCATATCTTGATTCGAGACGTGACCACGCCGTGGGCTCATTAGCCTGGTCAAGAACGAACCTGCATAAGCAGAAGCGCCTGGATGGAGAGCGATGACACGCGCCTGCGACCCTTGCAGACATCCACATTATGAGGTCATTGGACAGCGCCCGTCGCAGAGGTAACTGTGGATCACCCTGGTGTCGCGCACGTCTATATCGGCTGTGTGTGACGGTTTGAAAGGTCTGCTGGCTTCGATTAACACTGTGTGGCCGTTGGCCACCCGCCGGGCAGTACAACATTCACCTGATCCGGAACACTTTCCGGTATTCGTCCAAGAAATATTAAGGTGCAATCAGTTCCGACCTCAAACCGGTCTGGACCCCCGAGATGACCCGGCGCACTTCCACGTCGTAGTCCAGGAATGAGATGGACTACGACCACGCGCTGGTCCAGAGCCTGGCGATCGCAGGATGCGGGTGTCCCCACTCCTCGCAGAATTCCTTCAACTGCAGTTTGATCTTCTCGCTCGCCGTGGATCCACCAACGCAATCGAGTCGATCAATTCCCCGCTACCGCCGGTTCCACCGCCAGGTAAGCCGAGTCAACAGGCCTGTCGGCGGTGCCGGTGGACAACAAGGTTGCGGCGGGGGGTGGGGATTACGGCTCCGGTGGGCCCCGACCGGCTACAAGCGAATCACTCACATCAGAACGGCGCCCAGCGTGGCGTCGACCAAGATTCTGACGAGATACGAAACACTAGTAATGCCTGCATCGCCAGTACGGGCTTAGCTCACCACTAGGGCAGGCAATACTAGTAATGCCTCTATTGAAGGTAATAGACCTAATGAATCTATTAGGGGTAATGCCAGTATACTTCTAAACAAGTAACGAGGAGAGTTGATGCGTCTATCCGAGGTTGACCGGACCGCGTTCACCCGGACCGTGGCGGTGATGAACGGAAAGGGGGGTGTATTCAAGACCACCCTCGTGGCGAATGCTGCCGGCCTACTCGCACTGTCGGGATTTCAGGTGCTAGCGATCGACCTAGATCCCCAGGGCAACCTCTCCGACGACCTGGGCATTACAGGAACAGAGGTGGACGATGAAGGACTGTCGTTCGCCCGCGCCTTGTCATATCCCGAAGGCGCTGAACTGCCGAGAACGCGTGTACGTCCAGACCTGGACCTGGTTGTTGGGGGACACCACTTGGAAGGCGCGTCAGCGACACTGGTAGCAAAATCGAGCAAAGACCCACACGGTGCAGCTCTATCGCTGGCAGAGCTGATCCAACCACTGGCACTCGAATACGACATGATCCTGATCGACTGCCCACCTGGAAACGAACCGCTACAGCGAGCCGCAGCTGCCGCAGGTAGGTGGATCATCGTTCCAGTCAAATCCGACGCTTCCAGCCGCAAAGGTCTCCTCGATGTCGCTCGTCGTGTCGATGGTGCGGCCGAGTACAACTCAACCCTCGAATTACTCGGAGTTGTGTTGGTGGGAATTGGCAGCTCAGCTCATCGCGTCCAGGAAGAGGCCAGAAAGCAAATCGGGGCCGTGCTCGGCACTACCGCCAAGACCCTGACGGCAACCGTGCGCCATTCAGAGGCCACCGCCCAGGCTGCCAGAGATAAAGGCGTGCTCGTTCACGAGTTGGACGACCTAGTGCGCAAGGGACCCGAGTGGTGGAAGATCCGGCGGGGCGAAGCAGTCGCCGAACGTGTCGGGCCGCGCACCGCAACATCAGTAGCAGACGATCTTCAATCGGTGACAACAGAGATCATGGCCAGAATCCAGGCAGCTGAAGCCGCGGAAGCAGGGGAGCAGTAATGACGGAATCGAAGCGCACCATTGAAGGGCTCACGCCGCGACCGCGCCGTCAAATGGACGCGAGCTCACTCACGACCAAAAAGGTCCGGCCGGCATCACCGCTCCAGGACCAAGGCCCAATCGCAGTCGAACCGGCAGGTGCCCCTAAAGCCCTCATTGCCACCAATGCCACTATTAGTAGTAATACTACTAAGTCGGGCGAAACGGCACCGAAGGAGCAGATCAGCGTCTATATCCCGCGAGAACTACGGAGCCGAGCAAGAGCGGCTTTCCAGGCGACCAGCTTCGTAGAAGACGACGAAGGGTGGTCTCACATGATCGAGAAGGCGTTACTGGCCGAGGTGATCCGACGCGAAAACACTCACAACGGGGGTAACCAGTACGCCGGCAAGGATCGGAAACTTCGCCCGGGCCGAACACTGAAAAGCTGAGTTTCACCAGTGCGATGGGCAAGTCATGCCCGGTGTAACAGTTGGTATTTACCTCGAGCAACAGGTTCGATGAGAGGGTGCCCGCGTAGTAATCGCTCGGCGGTAGCTGGTCGGTAACCTAGGCCGGCCCAAGATCTGCAGCAGCTGCCCGCGCCCGTACTGCTGTCCTGGAGCTAGCGCATCACGCAACAGGTCCCATTCAGCCGGCGCTGTCACATTTCCTACCAGGTACCACTTCTCGTCCGGACCCGGCATGGCATATCCGAGATCGACGAGAACCCCGCGCAGCTGCGTCTTCGTTTCAGCACCTGAATTTGCCTCGACGCGGGTCCGTCGCCGCAGTACCGCGGTGTATAGCTGTTCCCAATGCAGTGGACCAGTTGTTGCCAGGATCTGTGTCGCAGTCAGCGCGAGGGCCCACAGATGTGGGGGAGTGGCGGTGACTGTTGTGGTCCATGGGCGCACCCCCAGAATCGAGGCGATTCTTTGTTGTCCGAGGGCATCGGAGTGTGTCGTCGGTCTGCGTCCGGCTTCCAGCAGCAGCGCGGGGGCCAACGGCAGCCGTGTACCGGCGGCCCGGACCGCGTTGATTCTGTTTCGCATCGTCCGAGATGTGACTTTGTTGCGGGCGGCAGTGTTTGCCGCCCCGGCGGTCGGGCGGCCGGCCAAGCCCAGGTCGTCCAGGACCGACCGGGCCCTACCGTTTTCGGGCCCGAGGACCCGAAAAGCCAACTGGGACATCAGCACCGGCAAGGTCAGGCCCGGCAACGGAAGACCGTCACGGGCCACGCTCGAACCGGGATCACCAAGATGCGGCTGCACAGCCTTGTTCCTCTTCTTCTTCGTGAGCGGGTTGCGGCATTGTTCCCCGGCCGTGTCCAAGTAAAGCCCTGGCGGGAAATTCTCTTATTACGTTATTACGTTATTACGTATTCCGTGCTGCCACGGACAATGATACGATTTTGGTATGGCCGAGATGACTGATGTTCGGATGTGCCGGTTTCCCGGGTGCACGTTGCCGGCCGCGCCGGGTGATGAGGGTGTGGGTCGGCCGCCGGAGTACTGCGACACCAAAGGTCACGACAGGGCTGCTGCTTGGCGTGCCCGGCGGGCGGCGAAAGCTGAGGCCGCGGGTGTTGTGGTGCATGAGGATTTGGATCGGCCGGTGTCTATGGCGCAGGCCCGGGCGTCGCAGTTTGCCGAGCAGATCGATGTCACCGTTGCGCAGCTGACGCAGACATTGGTGTCGGTGGTGCAGGAGCTGCGCACGCTGGGGGATCCGGACGCTGCCGCTGTACAGATCGAGGCTGTCACTGCCGAGGCAGCTCAAAAGGTCAGTGAAGCTACCGCCCGCGCTGCCCGGGCGGAGCAAGAAAAGACGGCCGCGGTACGTGGTCGCGGTGAGGCCGACGCAGCGGCGGAGGAAGCTACTGCAGCCACCGAGTCACTGACCGTCGAACTGTCAGGCGTGCAAGCCGTACTACAGGCACTGACTACTGAACTTGCCGATACCCGAGCGGCTGCCGAAGAGGAAACGACCCGGCTTGTCGGGGAAGTTAATGCCGCACAGGCGCAGGTGATCGAGGAGCGAAACCGCGCCGTAGCGGCCGAAGCCGCACTCGCGGAAAGCGTTGCCCGTGCTGAAGTCCTGGCCGCAGAGATTCAAACGGTGGTGGCCAAAGTTGAAGTAGCGGAGGCCGATACCGCAGTGGCGCAGGCCGAGGCCGCGCGTCTTGTGGGGGAGTTGAACCGCTCCCGAACCGAACTTGAGCAGGAACGTGTCCGGGCCGAGTCGTTGGATGCCGAGGGTGAAACCTTACGGGCCAAGATCATTGCGGCAGAACGAGATATCGCAGTGGCGCAGGCCGAGACCTTGCGCCTGGCAGGGGAGCTGGACCGCTCCCGAACCGAGGTCAAAGAAGAACGCAGTCGCAGCGACCAGGCGAATAAGGAGCTGGCCGCCGCGCAGGCCGCGCTCGCTGCGGAACATGCCCGGCTCGTTGATGAGCAAGAACACGCAGTCGTGCGTTTGCACGACCAAAAAGCTGTGCACGACGAACGAATGACGGAGCTCAAAGCCGAACTGGCTCAGGCCAGAATGACCGGCTCATCAGACAAGTAATGGACGCCGGCGAGGGCATTGCGCGTCCGTGCCGGCGGTATGTCCCCTCATAGCTTCGCCGGGGGCTGGCGAATTGTGGCGCTAGTGAGGTCGGAAAACTCCCGTCTGACCCTGCAGACCCCCCAGCAGGTGTCATGCACGCGCATAGGGCGTTGCCTGGTCCTGGACATGTCGAATTCCGGGCAGGATCCGTCCGGCTACTCACAGAAAAGAGCCTGGTCGGCGCCCGGTGCCGTTGGCGTAATGGATGCGGGTGGTTTCCATCAGATCAACAGTTTACGGAAGAGCGCTCCGATGAAGGGGTGAGATCGTCGGCTGTTACGGGATAGCGGGGGTGCGGCGATGGTTCGCCGACGTGTCCACTCGGATTTAATCCCTTTGAGCCCCTTGGCATCCGGGCCGGGGTGGGTCGTGCTGCGGCCCCGGTCCAGGAGCTGGACCGGGGCCGACTTCCACTAGGTTTATGTGGTTTTGATGTTGTCGGCTGCGATAGAAACCTCCGGGGATGGGTTCGCCTACGCGATGGCAGTGAATGGATCAGGCGGGGGCGAGCGCTGCCTCTGGAACTGTTCCGACACCGCAGAAACTTTCTCTTGCAAGGATGGTCGTTGCTGCGGCGCGCCGCCGGTGACGCTGTGGTCTGGTGATACTCGCGGGCGCAGGATGATTCGGATCGGTAGCCGGCGGTGGGGCCGCGGCCAATTCGCGGCGATGATAGCTGCGAACTCGGCGTCGATGAGGTCCTGATCCGAATCCAGCTCGGCAAGAGAATGAGGCGCCGTGTGCGGGGCGGTTAGCATTTCCGGCCTCCTCGGGATCAAGGCGATGCTCAGGCGTCGATGAGTTGCCGCCGGGCGGTGTCACCGCCGGGCTGGGCGATCTGGATCTTTCGGGGTTTGGCTTTCTCCGCAACCGGGATCCGCAGGGTCAGCACACCAGCTTCGTAGGCGGCCTGAACGTTGTCGGTGTCCAGGGTGTCACCCAGGATAAGCTGCCGACTGAACATTCCGCGCGGGCGTTCCGCGGCCACGAACTCCCGCTCCTGCAACGGTTTACGTTCGGCTTTGACAGTGAGCACGTTACGTTCAACGTCCAGGTCGATGGAGTCCGGGTCAACACCGGGTAGGTCCATTTCGACGACGAATTCGTGGCCTTCGCGCCAGGCGTCCATCGGCATCGCCGACGGTCGGGCCAAGGTGCCAGATGTTCCGAAGACCTGCTGGGTGAGCCGGTCAAGTTCTCGGTACGGGTCAGTGCGCATCAGCATGGTTCTCTCCTTCTACAGACAGTCAAAGTGGTCGATGCCCTATCCGCTCACCACCGCTGATGTATGTCGGTGATGATAGGTTTTTTATATCGCAGACCACAAGAGGATGCAAGTACCCAATTCGGGTGAGGTGGACCACATGAATCAAGACAGGATCGGTGACCCCGCCCGAGGGGTGTACGGGATCTCCGTAGCCGCAGAGCTCACCGGGCTCGGCGTGCAGAAGATCCGCCAGTACGAGAAGCGCGGGCTGCTCCATCCCGGGCGCACCAGCGGCGGAACAAGGCGCTACTCCACCAACGACATAGATCGACTTCAACGAATCGGCCAGCTCCTGCTGGCCGGCCTCAACCTCGCCGGAATCGCTCTAGTCATGCAACTCGAAGCCGACAACGCTGATCTGCACACCCAACTCCACCGATAACCACACAGCCATGCCGTCCGCCGCCGAACATCACCCGATGACCACCCGTAATGGCTATTACGGTCACGTTGCCCACGGTGTAGTTATCGCAAGTGCTGACACACCGGCACTGAGCCGGTCTCGACCCTCGATCGACGAGGATGAATGGGCGTGGTGCAACACAGATGCGACGGTGTCACTCAGTACGCGATCTACCGGCCCAGACCAACAGACCAAAACACCTGTGAGCAGTATCGGATAGGGATCCCTGACCGGTAGCCGGTCCTCCTACGGCACTCCGAGGCATTGTTTGATCCGAATGGTTCAGTCGATCCCCAGCGTTAGTCGCAGTGCCGCGTCGATTGCCTGTTGCTCGGTGAGGCTAACGTGTCCGACGAGATCGCCGAGCCGTTCGGGCGCTACAGCCACGGTCTGCTCGGTGAGCACCTGTGTTGCTTCACCGCTGATGAGGATGGTGGGTCGGAAGATCCGAGGCTGGGCGGATCTAGAGGTCGGCGCGACGATTAGGGTCGAGAGCATCAGATCGTCGGATTGCAGGATCACCGCGTAGCGGAAGCCCCGCTGTTCGTTTCCACGTGCACCGCGGGGCGAGCGAAGGCGGTGGACGTCACCACGCACGAAGCTCGTCCATCTCCTTGAGAACCTGACGACTCTCAGCGAGATCGGTGGGGTCGGTCGCCATTGCGAGAGACTCTCGACGCATCTGTTCGCGCCTTCGCAATCGGACCGCGTCTACCAGCGCCTGC